>NZ_JAIQDD010000051.1:0-21728 GCF_020036995.1 Corallococcus sp. AS-1-12
GTCTCCGACGGCTGGTCCATGGGCGTCCTCGTCCGGGAGATGGTGGCCTTCTACGAGGCCTTCGCCACGAACAGCACACCGGTTCTCACGCCGCTGCCCGTGCAGTACGCGGACTTCGCGGCGTGGCAGCGAAGCTGGCTCCAGGGCGAGGCACTGGACGCGCAGATCCACTTCTGGAAACAGCAGCTCTCCGGGGCGCCCCCTGCGCTGGAGCTGCCCACGGACCGGCCGCGCCCGCCCGTGCAGTCGCACCGGGGCGCCACGGTGGACGTGCACATTCCCTTGGAAGTGTCGCAGGCCCTGAAGGCCTTGGCGCAGAGGGAAGGCGCGACGCCCTTCATGCTGCTGCTGGCGGCCTTCCAGGTGCTGCTGTCGCGCTACTCCGCGCAGGATGACATCAGCGTGGGCACGCCCATCGCGGGCCGTACCCAGGCGGAGACCGAAGGCCTCATCGGCTTCTTCATCAACACGCTCGTCCTGCGCGCCCAACTCAAACCGCGCGCGACGTTCCGGGAGCTGCTGACCCAGGTCCGAGGCACGACCTTCGCGGCATTCGAACACCAGCACCTGCCGTTCGAGAAGCTGGTCGAAGCCGTGCAGCCCACGCGCGACCTGAGCCGCAGCCCGCTGTTCCAGGCCATGTTCGTCCTGCAGAACACGCCCACCGAGGCGCTGCGCCTGCCAGGGCTGTCCTTCCAGGCCCTACCGCTGGAAGCCCACTTCGCCAAGTTCGACCTCTCCCTGGGTCTGCGCGAAGGCCCGGACGGCTTCGTCGGCTCGTTCGACTTCGCGACGGACCTGTTCGACGCGGCGACCATCCAGCGCATGGTTGGCCACTTCGGCGTGCTGCTGGAGGCCATCGCGAAGAAGCCGGACACGAAGCTTGGCGACCTGCCGCTGCTCACGAATGCTGAGCGCCAGCAGCTCCTCGTCGAATGGAACCCACCCGCCTCGCAGGTGGCGCGTGAGCCCAGCATCCCCGCGATGGTGGAAGCCCAGGTGCGCCGCACGCCGGATGCCGTGGCAGTCATCACGCCCGAGCGGCGACTGACGTACCGGGAACTGGACGCGAAGGCCAACCAGCTCGCTCACCGCCTGCGAGGCCTGGGTGTCGGGCCCGAAGTCCGTGTCGGCCTGTGCGTCGAGCGCACCGAGGACCTTGTCATCGGTGCCCTCGGCATCCTCAAGGCCGGTGGCGCCTACGTGCCGCTGGACCCCAGCTACCCGCGGGAGCGCCTGGGCTGGCTGCTGGAGGACGCTCAGGGGCCTGCCCTCGTGGCGCATACGCACCTTCTGCAGGCCCTGCCGGAGACCACTGCCACACCGGTGTGCCTCGACACGGACGTGGAGCTGGCAAACCAGCCCACCACGGCGCCCACGGTGGACATCCACCCGGGACACCTCGCCTACCTCATCTACACCTCCGGCAGCACCGGCCGTCCCAAGGGCGTCGCCATCTCCCACGGCAATGCCGTCTCCTTCCTCCACTGGGCCCTGGAGACTTTTACCCACGAGGAGTTGAAGGGCACCCTCGCCGCGACGAGCCTCAACTTCGACCTCTCCGTCTTCGAGCTCTTCGCTCCTCTCTCCAGCGGTGGCGCGGTGGTGGTGGCACGCAACGCCCTGCACCTGGCGGAGCTGCCCACCGCCTCGCACGTCACCCTCGTCAACACCGTGCCCTCCGCCATGGCGCAACTGCTGCGCCTGGGCGCGGTGCCTCCTTCCGTGCGTGTCATCAACCTCGCGGGCGAAGCCCTCCCGGAGACGCTCGCCAAGCAGGTGTACAGCGTCCCGACGGTGCAGAAGCTCTTCAATCTCTACGGGCCTTCCGAGGACACCACCTACTCCACCGCCTCTCTCGTCGGCCGTGACGAGGTGCCGCTCATCGGCAGGCCGCTGCCCGCGACGCGTGCCTACGTCCTGGACGGCGCGTTGCAACCAGTGCCCGTGGGTGTCGCGGGCGAGCTGTACCTCGCGGGTGAAGGCCAGGCTCGCGGCTACCTGCTGCGCCCGGACCTCACCGCGGAGCGCTTCGTCCCCGAGCCCTACGGGCCTCCCGGTGGCCGCATGTACCGCACGGGCGACCGCGTCCGTTACCGCCTCGACGGGCGCCTGGAGTACCTCGGCCGCATCGACTTCCAGGTGAAGGTGCGTGGCTTCCGCATCGAGCTGGGCGAAATCGAAGCCGCCCTCCGCCGTGCCCCGGGCCTCAAGGACGCCGTCGTCGTCGCCAAGGGTGAGGCCGCCGACAAGCGCCTCGTCGCATACGTCACACCCAAGGCGAATGCTTCACTGGAGGTAGAGGCTCTCAAGACGCACCTGCGTCAGGGCCTTCCTGAGTACATGGTCCCCACCACCTTTGTGGTGTTGGAGGCCCTTCCCCTCAACTCCAACGGCAAGGTCGACCGCAGGGCCCTCCCGGAGCCGGAGGCGCCTCAGGCCGGTAACACCTACGAAGCGCCCCGCACGGAGGTCGAAGCGAAGCTGGCCTCCATCTGGGCCGAAGTCCTGCGTCTGCCCCAGGTGGGCGTGAAGGACTCCTTCTTCGAATTGGGTGGACACTCGCTGCTGGCCACCCAGGTGGTGTCGCGCGTGCGGGCGGAGTTCAGCGTGGAACTGCCCCTGCGCGCGCTCTTCGAGTCGCCCACCGTGGAGGCACTCGCGGTTCGTCTCTCGGGACTCACCCGCACGAACACCTCCCCGCTCACCCGCGTCTCGCATGACGGTCCGCTGCCGCTGTCCCTCGCGCAGCAACGCCTGTGGCTCATTGATCAGCTCGAACCGGGCAGCCCTCTCTACAACGTGCCCGTCGCCGTCCGGCTGGAGGGCCACCTGCGCATGGACGTACTGGAGCGTGCCCTGCAGGAAGTCGTGCGCCGACACGACGCCCTGCGCACCACCTTCGCCCAGGTGGACGGCGAACCGGTCCAACTCATCCATCCTGACCATCCGCTGCCCCTGGGACTCGTGGACCTCACGGACGTGCCGGAGACGCAGCGCGAGTCCGAAGCGCGGCGTCTGGTGGACACGGAGATGCGCCGGCCCTTCGACCTGCGCACAGGGCCGCTCCTCCGCACGCTGCTCTTCAAGCTCTCCGAGCGCGAGCACGTCCTCGTCGTCACGATGCACCACATCGTCTCCGACGGCTGGTCGCTGGGCGTGCTGGTGCGTGAAGTCACCACGCTCTACGCGGCCTTCTCCGCTGGGCAGCCGTCGCCCCTGCCTGCCCTTCCCGTGCAGTACGCGGACTACTCCGACTGGCAGCGCCGCACGCTTTCGGGTGAGGCGCTGCGGCAGGAAGTGGCCTACTGGGAGGGCAAGCTCTCCGGCGCCCCTGCCGTACTGGAGTTGCCCACCGACTTCCCCCGCCCGGCCGTCCGGAGCAACGCGGGCGCGACCCTGGGCTTCACCCTGTCGCGGGAGCTGACGGAAGCGCTCCGGAGTCTGGCCCACCGGGAAGGCGGCTCGCTCTTCATGGTGCTGCTGGCTGCATGGCAGGGCCTGCTTGCGCGCTACACGGGACAGCAGGACATCAGCGTGGGCTCGCCCATCGCGGGCCGCACGCGAGCGGAGACAGAGGGCCTCATTGGCTTCTTCGTCAACACGCTCGTCCTGCGCGCGAAGGTGGATGAAGGCCAGTCCTTCCGGTCGCTGCTCCAGCAGGTGCGCGCCACGGTGCTGGAGGCCTACGAGCACCAGGAGGTGCCCTTCGAGAAGCTGGTGGAGGTCCTCCAGCCGACGCGCAGCCTCAGCCACACGCCGCTCTTCCAGACGCTGCTCGCGCTCCAGAACGTGCCCACGGAGGACGTACGGCTGCCAGAGCTCCGTCTCCGCGCATTGGAATCTACTCAGTCGACGTCGAAGTTCGACGTGAGCGTCTTCCTCACGGAGACGTCCGAAGGCCTGCGAGGCACGCTGGAGTACAGCACCGCTCTCTTCAAGCAGAGCACCGTGGAGCGGATGGCCGCCCACCTGCGCACGCTGCTGGAGGCCGTGGCCGCGAAGCCCGAGCAATCCATGGCCGGGCTGTCCCTCCTCTCCAGCGAGGAGCGTCAGCGTGTCCTCGTCGAGTGGAACGACACCGTCGCAACCAGCCCGACGGAGGTCCCCGTCCACGTGCACTTCGCCCAGCAGGCTCAGCGTACGCCTCACGCTGTCGCTCTCGTGCTGGGGGATGATTCGCTGACGTACGCCCAGTTGGATTCACGCGCGAACCAACTGGCCCATCACCTGCTGGCCCTGGGCATTGCCCCGGGTGCGCGCGTCGGCCTCGCCGTCGAGCGCTCGTTTGAGTTGGTGACCGCGCTCCTTGCCATCCTCAAGGTGGGCGCGGCCTTCGTCCCCGTGGACCGCAATGCACCCGTGGAGCGTATCGCCATGCTGCTGGAGGATGCGGACGTCAGCGTGACGCTCGCACACCAGCCCTTCGCTTCGTTGCTCCCCGCCACTGGCACCCGCGTCTGGCTGGATGCCCAGTCCGCGGAGATTGCCGCGCGGCCCAAGCATGCGCCGGATGTTCGCGTGAAGGGTGAAGCCCTGGCCTACGTGATGTTCACGTCAGGCTCCACGGGTCGCCCCAAGGGTGTCTGCGTACCCCACCGGGGCATCACGCGGCTGGTGCTCGGCAGCACCTTCATGCGCTTCGGCGCGGACGAAGTCTGGCTGCAGTTCGCACCCGTTGCCTTCGACGCGTCCACGCTCGAAATCTGGGGCGCCCTGCTGCACGGTGCGAAGCTTGTCCTCGCCCCGCCGCACTCCCTGTCGTTGGAGGAACTGGCCGCCCAGTTGCGTCACCACCGCGTGACGTCACTCTGGCTCACCGCCGCCCTCTTCGAGCAGATGGCCCTGCACCAGGGCGAAGCGCTCGCGGGCGTGCGACAGGTCCTCGCCGGTGGCGACGTGCTGCCTGCCGCCCGTGTGCGCGAACACCTCGCGCGTCTCCCGGAAGGCTCCACCTTCATCAATGGCTACGGACCCACGGAGAACACCACCTTCTCTACAACCTTCGCCATGCAGCACGGCACGCGCGTGGAAGGCGCCGTCCCCATTGGCCGGCCGCTCTCCAACTCGACGGTGTACGTGCTCGACGCGCACCTGCATCCAGTGCCCGTGGGTGTCGCCGGTGAGGTGTACGTGGGTGGCCAGGGTCTGGCCTGGGGCTACCTGAATCGCCCCGAACTGACCGCGGAGCGCTTCGTCCCCCACCCCTTCGCCTCCTCTCCGGGCGAGCGCCTCTACCGCACGGGCGACAAGGCTCGCTGGAAGGAGGACGGTACGCTCGACTTCCTGGGCCGCGTCGACTTCCAGGTAAAGGTGCGTGGCTTCCGCATCGAGCTGGGTGAAATCGAAGCCGCCCTGCGCGCCTTCACCGGCGTCAACGAGGCCATCGTCGTGGCGCGCGGCACGGACGCGGACAAGCGTCTCGTCGGCTACGTCACCGCTCGCGAAGGCCACTCTCTG
This sequence comes from Corallococcus sp. AS-1-12, assembly GCF_020036995.1. Lineage (NCBI taxonomy): Bacteria > Pseudomonadati > Myxococcota > Myxococcia > Myxococcales > Myxococcaceae > Corallococcus > Corallococcus sp. AS-1-12. The sequence continues at coordinate 5,461 of NZ_JAIQDD010000051.1, forward strand.
GACATGGACGCGCTCAAGGCAGGACTCAAGCAACACCTGCCCGAGTACATGGTGCCCTCGGCCGTCATGGTGCTGGACGCCCTGCCCCTCAACGCCAACGGCAAGGTGGACCGCAAGGCGCTGCCAGAGCCCGACGCCCACGCCGTCGAAGCACGGGACTTCGTCGCGCCTCGCGACGCGCTCGAAATGCAGCTCGCACGCATCTGGGAGGACGTCCTCGGCGTCCCCTCCGTCGGCGTCCGCTCCAGCTTCTTCGAGTTGGGCGGCCACTCCCTGCTCGCCGTGCGCATGGTCGCCGCCGTGCGCGAGCGCCTGGGCCAGTCGGTTCCCCTCTCCGTCCTCTTCCAGCAGCCCACCGTCGAGAAGCTCGCCCAGGTGCTGCGCGACGACTCCCAGGCCTGGACGCCCCTTGTTCCGCTGGAGCGCGGAGAGCCAGGACAGCGGCCCCTCTTCCTCGTCCACCCTGGTGGCGGCAACGTCCTGGCCTACTCGGAGCTGGCGCGCAGGCTCGGCCCGTCACTGCCCGTCTACGGCCTCCAGTCGCGGGGCCTCGACGGACGGCCCGTCGCTGAGTCGATTGAAGAGATGGCCGCCCTCTACCTCGAAGCCATCCGCACCGTGCAGCCCCATGGCCCCTACCAGCTCGGAGGCTGGTCTCTCGGCGGCGTCATCGCCTACGAGATGGCCCGCAGGCTGCGCGAGGCCGGTGAGGCCGTGGACCTGCTCGCCCTCATCGATGCCCACCTCCATGGCCTGACGAAGCCTGCCCAAGCCGAGACTCAGCTCGACGCCGAGTCCCGCGCGCGGCTCGCCTTCGCCCATGCCACCGCCACCGCCTTTGGCCAGCACCTCTCCGTCCCGGACGAAGCCCTGGCACAGGACGACGACGCGATGCTGGGCCACCTGCTCCAGGAGGGACTCCGGGCGCGAATCCTCGACGCGCACTCCGGCCCGGCCCAACTGCGCGCCCTCTTCAACGTCTTCCGGGCCAACCTCTTCGCCCACGAGAAGTACGTCCCCCAGCCGTACGACGGCACTGCCTTGCTGCTGAGCGCCACCACTGTCGCCGCAGGCACTCCGCGCCACCGGGGCTGGGAGCCGCTCGTGCGAGGGGGCCTCCAGGTGCACGACGTCCCCGGTGGCCACCACGAGCTGATGCAGGACCCGCACCTCGGGCCTGTCGTCGAGCACCTGCGCCGGGCCCTGTCGTCCCTCACGCAGGCCGAAGCCACCGGCAGTTGACCCCTGCTCCCCCCTTCCGTGTCCGCGCTCCGGGCACGGAAGGGGCAACGCCCGAAGCTAGAGCTTCAGCCGCTTGAACACGGGCTCCGGGATGCTGCGGATGATGAGCATGATGAGCGCCCAGAAGCCGGGGACGTAGACCTCGTTCTTGCGCCCGTCCGCGGCCTTCAAGAGGCCGCGCGCCACCTGCTCCGGCGACGCGAACAGCTTGTTCTTCGGCACGTGGGCCGTCATCGGCGTGTCCACGAAGCCGGGCTTCACCGTCACCACCGCCACGCCGGACTTCGCCAGCCGGTTGCGCAGGCCCTGGAGGAACACGGTCAGCGCGCCCTTGGACGCGCCGTAGACGTAGTTGCTCTGCCGGCCGCGGTCTCCCGCCACCGACGAAATCACCACCAGCGTGCCGGCCTTCTGCGCCTCGAAGCGGTTGGCCAGCTCCGTCAGCAGCGACGCGGCGGAGAGGAAGTTCGTGCGCAGCACCACCTCCGCCGCCGCCCACGAACGCTGGCTCTCCGCCTGGTCTCCCAGCACGCCATGCGCCAGCACGGCCCCGTCCAGCCCGGCCAAGGCCTGCCACGCGCGCTCCACGAGGCTCGCGTGCGCTTCACAGTCGTTCAAGTCCAGCGCGCGGAACTCCACCTTCTGCGCGCCACGCGTGGACGCATCCCGGGCCACCGCCTCCAGGTTCGCGGCGTTGCGGCCCACCAGGTACAGCGAGGCCCCGCGCGCGGCGAGCAGCCGCACCGTGGCCTGGGCAATGGCGCTCGTGGCGCCGAGGACAATGACTTTCTTCATGGGATGGCGGCCTGACGGTCTTCCTGCGCGGGCAGGGGCAGCGGCACCGGGTTCACCCGGCGCCAGAAGGAGGACGAGAACGCGGGATCGATGTACGCGGAGAACTGCTCCCGCATGGGGAAGTACGCCGCGAAGCTCTCCGGGCTCATGCGCGCGTCCTTGGCCGGGTACACCGCCCCGCCCGCCTCGCGCGTCACGCGGTCCAGCGACTCCACCAGGCGCCACGTCTTCTCGCCCTGGTTCGCGAAGTCCAGGGCCAGCGTGTAGCCGGGGCGCGGGAAGGACAGCCACCCGGGGGACTTCAGGTCGCCGAACGTCTTGAGCACGGACAGGAAGCTGGGCAGCCCGCCCCGCGCGCTGCGCTCCAGGAGCTCCTTCAGCGCGTCGCGCGCGGTGGCGTGGGGCACCACGCACTGGAACTGGAGGAAGCCCCGGCGGCCGTAGATGCGGTTCCAGCCGTACACGCTGTCGAGCGGGTAGAAGAACGGATCGTAGTGCACGAGCCGGGGGGACGGCTTCATCCGCTCCCGGTGGTAGTACAGGAAGTTGAACGCCGACACCGACAGCCGGTTGAGGCAGAAGCCCGGCAGGTCGATGGGCACCGCGAGCCCGCTGCCATGCGACAGGTGGCTCTTCGCCAGGGGCAGCCGGTCGAACTGCGTGGGCGCGAAGTTGCCCCGGTAGAACAGGCCGCGCCCCAGCTTGCGTCCCCGCGCCAGGCAGTCCACCCACGACATGGTGAAGTCGTGGTCCGCCTCGGACTCCGCGGACACGCGCATGAAGCCGTCCAGGTTCTCGAACGGGACGGTCTCTTGAATCACGAAGGGGTTGCGGATGGGCTGGAGCTGCACCTCCGCCCACGTGATCAGCCCCGTGAGCCCCAGGCCGCCAATCGTCGCGCCGAACCAGTCCGGGTTCTCGTCGGGCGCGCACATCCGGCGGCTGCCGTCCGAGCGCACCAGCTCGAACCTCCGCACGTGCCGGCCGAACGTCCCGGCCCGGTGGTGGTTCTTGCCGTGCACGTCGTTGGCGATGGCGCCGCCCACCGTGACGAACTTCGTGCCCGGCGTCACCGGCAGGAACCAGCCGCGCGGCACGGCCAGGCGCAACAGCGTGTCCAACGACACGCCTGACTCGCAGCGCACCACGCCCGTCGCCGGGTCGAAGTCGATGAGCCGGTCCAGGCCCGCGGTGAGCAGCACCGTGCCTCCGCCGTTGAGGCAGGAGTCGCCGTAGCTGCGGCCCAGGCCATGCGGCAGGACGGGCCCGTCCACCTGGGGCAGCGCGTCCGAGCGCCACACCAGCGCGCGCGTCCGCTGCTCCACGCGGGGGAAGCGTCCCCAGGAATCCGACGTGCTCATCGCCACGCTCCCGTCACGTCGCCACCCACAGCACCAGCGCGGCGATCGCGCCCACGACGTAGCTGACGCGGTCCCTCAGCGCGAAGACGAGCGGGTCCTCGTTCACGAGCCCCCGGTGCGCCAGCAACCAGATGCGCCCCACCCAGTACAGCATCACCGGGCACAGCAGCCACAGCCGCTCCGGGTGGGCATACAGCGCCGTGACCTCCTTGCTGGTGATGTAGAGGGCCAGCACCAGCACCGACACCTGGCCCGCCGCCGCGCCCAGGCTCGCGAGCTGCTCGTAATCCTGCGCCAGGTAGCCGCGCCCGGGGGCGGCGGTCTCGTTGGACTGGCGCAGCCGCCGCACCTCGCTCAGCCGCTTGAGCAAGGCCAGCGACAGGAAGAGGAAGGTGCTGAACATGAGCAGCCAGCTCGACGTGGGCACCCCCACCGCCAGCGCGCCGCCGAAGATGCGCACCGTGTAGAGGCCCGCCAGCACCAGCACGTCCAGCATCACCACCTGCTTGAGCCGCATCGAGTACGCCAGCGTGAGCACGAAGTACGCGGCCAGCAGCCCGGAGAACGACAGGGGCAGCGTCGCCAGCCCCAGCGCCGCGGCGCCCCCCAGCAGCAGCGGCGCCAGCACCACGCCCGCGCGCACCGGCAGGGCCCCGGACGCGAAGGGCCGCTTCGACTTGGACGGGTGCCGCCGGTCCGACGCCAGGTCCAGCAGGTCGTTGATGATGTACACGCTGGAGGCGCAGAGGCTGAAGGCGGCGAACGCCAGCACCGCGCGCGGAGCCATGCCGCCCTGGGTGGCCTTGTGCGCCGCCAGCAGCGGCACGAAGACGAGCGCGTTCTTCGCCCACTGGTGCACGCGCAGCGCCTTCACCCAGGGGCGTATCCCTCCGGGCGGGGCCTCGAAGACGCGGTGCACGGGACGGCCCAGCGCCTGGGCCTGGCGCAGCACGCCCGGCGCCGCATGCACCACGATGACCTGCCGGCACTCGCGCCACAGGTGCAGGTCCACCGCGTCGTTGCCCGCGTAGTCGAAGCGGCCCAGCAGCTCGCGCAGCCGCTCCAGCTTCCGCGCGCCGGACAGGTTCACCCCGGCTTCGCTGGCGACCACGGCGTGGAAGAGGCCCAGGTGGGCGGCCACCGCGTCGGCGATGCTCCGGTCCGCGGCCGTGGCCAGCACCAGCCGCCGCCCCCGGGCGTGCTCCTCGCGCAGGAAGGCGACGACCTCCGCGTTGTACGGCAGCGAGGTGACGTCCAGCCGCGCGCGGCGGGCCACCTCCGCCTTGAAGAAGGCCTTGCCCCGCAGCACCCACCACGGCACCAGCAGCAGCAGCCACGGCGCGTGCTTGAGCAGCACGAGCAGGTTCTCGTGCAGCGTGTCCGTGCGCACCAGCGTCCCGTCCAGGTCGACCGCGAGCGGGACGTCGGGGGCATCCTCGGGAATGGGGGTCTGGGGCTGCATGAAGAGGGCCCGCAGGGTAACCCAAGGGCCCGGGGCGTCCCACCGCTCCGTACCTCCACGGTCGCCGAAGTCCCTCCAGGCGACGGTCCTCCCGGCCGCCATCCGGGCGGGAGGGCGTCCCGTCCGGGCCTCAGAGCGACTTCAGGAAGGCGAGCAGCGCGGCCCGGTCCTCCCGGGGCAGCCGCACGTAGCGCGCCTGCGCGGGGGCCGCCTCGCCGCCATGCCAGAGGACGGCCTCCTCCAGGGAGCGGGCCCGGCCGTCGTGCAGGAAGCGGGTGTGCCGGTTGACGGCCTCCACCAACCCGATGCCCCACAGGGGCGGCGTGCGCCACTCGCTGCCCGTGGCCAGCCCGTCCGGACGCCCGTCCGCCAGGCCCTCGCCCAGGTCGTGCAGCAGCAGGTCGGTGTAGGGGTAGATGACCTGGCGGGAGACCTCGTCGAAGCCCTCCACGGTCCCCGTCTCCTGGGGCGTGTCCACGTGGCACGCCGCGCAGCCGATGGCGCGGAAGACGGCATGGCCCCGCTGGACCTCCGGCGCCTCCCAGTCGCGCCGCTTGGGCACGGCGATGAGGCGCATGTAGATCATCAGCAGGTCCATGTCGTCCTGGGACACCTCCGGTTCACCCGGGGCGTCCCGGCCCTGCTCCTGGCGGTAGAGCGTCGTGGTGACGCCCATGTCCGCGACGAGCGCATGCGCCACCTGCTGGCGCAGCGTGGGCTGGTTGGCCTTCCACCCGAAGCGGCCCAGGCGCGTCTCGCCCGTCTCCACGTCGAGCACCCGGTTGACCCGGCCGGAGATGCCGTCCTGGTCGCGGTCCTCGGGGTCGGCGCGGGCCACGATGTCGGCCTCCGGCAGCGCCTCCAGCAGGCCCAGGCCGAAGTTCACGGGCGACACGCGGGCGGAGAACAGGGCCCCGTCGCCCAGGGGGCCGTGCACCAGCCCCTGGAACTGGTAGCGCGGGCGCACGAGCGAGTACGGCTCACCGGTGGCGAAGGCGCCGCGCAGCTCCTCGAACTCGACGCGGACCTGGCCCTCCGGGACGTGGCCCTCCACGGCGTGCATGTCCAGTTGCATGCCGTACAGCGGGTGGGGACTGGCGCCGTCGGGCGCGCTCAACTGGAACGCCAGCGAGACGGGCGCCTCCGTGGGGCTCGCGGGCGGCTGGCCCCGGCCGTCCTTCACGTGGCAGGTCATGCAGCCGGTGGCGCTGAAGAAGGGCCCCGCCACGGCGGGACGCAACCGCGAGTCGCTCCAGTCGCGATCGAAGACGCCCTTGCCCGCGTAGAAGTCCGGCCAGCGCGAGCGCGGCATGTTCATGGGCGCGCGTCCGAAGGCGTTGCGGCCGGTGTCCGTCACCGTGGTGGCGCCGCCGGACTGCTCCACGTGCGGCAGGACGACCGGGGGCAGCGCGCCCAGCACCAGGGGTTCGGGGCGGCGGACGACGGTGGCCCATGCGGCGCCGATGAGCAGCGCTCCGGCGGAGATGCCAGCGAGAGACCAGGGCACGCGCATCGTCACGACTCCTCGACAAAAAATGACAAAGACAGACAGACACCACCGGGCGGGAACAGGAGCCCCCGCCCGGTGGAGGGACAGCCTACTTCTCCTGGCCGAAGGACTCGCCCGTCACGAGGAAGTCCGTGGCGCTGGCGTTCACGTCGATGCCGGAGAAGTGGCGGTACGGGTAGGCGCCATCGCCAATCTCCTCGATGAACTCCGCCGTGTCGCCGACGATGGTCTGGCCGTTCGCGCCCTTGAGCGAGAACGTCGTGCCCGGCGAGCCCATGCGCCAGCCGCAGGCGCCGTCGAGGCTGCTGTCACCACCGTGGAGGTACGAACGGTAGGAGAAGAAGTGCCAGTGCATGTTCCACCAGTTCACGAAGGACCACCAGTCGTAGAACGTGATGACGAAGGCCTGCGGCTGGTGGATGGTGTCCACGAGCCGGCCGTCGCGGTACACGTTCATCCGGTACGAGCCCGAGGGCGAACCGGTGAAGCCCGGCGTCACGTTCACCTGGCGGTCGGCGCTGGAGGTGATGCTCAGCGTGCTGACGACCTGATCGCCGTCGCGCGCGGACAGGGTGAGGCTGCCCTTCTGGCTGCCCACGCGGATCTGCGCCTGCTGGGACCAGGTGATGCCGGCGTTGAACGAGCTGGAGACGCCGTCCGTCTTCGCGTCCTTCAGCCCGGAGACCTGCACGCCCTTCTCGGAGACGGCCAGGGACGCGTTGCCCTTGGCGCAGGTGGTGATGCCGTCGAACCGCTGCACGCAATCCGCCTTGGCGGACAGCGTCGCGGACTGCGAACCTTCGGGAGACTGCGTCGGCTCACCCTGGCAACCAGCCACCAGGCTCAGGAACGCAGCCGCCAGGAGGCGACTCGTCATCTTCAAATGCATGTGTGGGACCTCGACTGTGTGGGGGACACTGTCTGCTTCACTCACAACGGGCGGAGACGCGGGGTCCGGCAGACGGATGCAAGGGGAGGCACCGGACGCGCGTTCCACCCCATCCCCCTGCACCTGCCACGCCACCTCCCAAGGTTTCGGGGCTTTCCTCGGAAGGCCCCGCCGCGGATGACACGGGTGTCGTGGCCGCTGTAGCGCCGCCGGTTACAGGAGCGCGGGAGCGTGTGTCCCCCGGTGTCACAGCCACGCGCCCGGTGTCTTGCGCCGGGGCCGGCACGGGGCTAGGGAATCGCCCCTCGTATGTCGGCGCTCGCGGAACTGCTCGAAGCCATCCGGGAGGAGTCAGGCCCGGCCACGTGGTCCGCCGGACAGGCCCTGTCTCGCGCGGGGGTCGTGTCGGTGCAGTCCGTGGACGAGGAAGAGGTCGTCCTGCGGGTCCGCATCCCCGGCCGCCCCACCCCGCTCACCACGACCCTCTACCCCGAGGATGAAATCTGGGAGTGCGACTGCCGGGGGAAGGCGGACCCCTGCGAGCACGTCATCGCCGCGGCCATCGTCCTGCGGCAGGCGGAGGGCCGGAAGGCCACGGCGGCGGCGTCCCCTGCCCGCCCAGGTCCGACATCCTCCGCGCCGCGCCCCGGCACCGCACCCAAGCCGGAGCGGCTGGTGTACCGCTTCAAGCGCGCGGACGGAGGCCTCCAGTTGGAGCGGCTGGTGGTCCGGCCGGACAACACCGCGCGGCTGCTGGCCCGGAGCCTCGCGTCCGTGCTCCAGAACCCCGTGGAGGCCGCGCGCATCCAGGTGGAGCCGTGTGATCTGCTCGCGGACAAGCTGCTCGCGCAGCCCACACGCGGCGCGCTCCCGCAGAGCAAGCTGGACGCCCTGCTGCACGTGCTGGAGAAGGCGCGCACCGTCCTCTTCGACGGCCAGCTCGTCTCCGTCTCCAACGAGCAACTCCTCCCGCGAGTCACCGTCGAGGACCGGGGCGAGCAGACCGTGCTCAAGGTGGAGAAGGATCCACGCATCCATGAGCTGGTGAGCCCCGGCGTCGCGCTGTGCGCGGGCGCGCTCTGCCGGCTGGGGGAGCTGTCGCTCACCGGCGCGCGGCTGGAGAACCTGCCCCAGGAGCGCGTCTTCGCCCCGGAGCAGTTGGCGGACCTGACGAGCAAGGTGCTGCCGGACTTCGCCAGGCGCATGCCGGTGGACGTGAAGAGCCGGCGGCTGCCGCCCATCGACCGGACGCTCAAGCCGCGCATCTCGCTGGAGCTGGACAAGCTCGACACGGGGCTCTCGGTGCTGCCCACGCTGGTGTACGGCTCGCCGCCCACCGCGCGCATCGACAACGGGAAGCTCGTGTACCTCCAGGGCGCCGCGCCGGTGCGCGACGAGCCCGCGGAGACGAAGCTCATCCACCAACTGCGGGACGAGCTGAACATGGCGCCGGGCCGGCGCGTGACGGTCCACGGCAAGGAGGCCGTGCAGCTCGCGGACAGGCTGCGCAAGTGGCGCGGAGGCCTGACGGGGAACGCCGCGGGGGTGGTCAGCCCGGACGTGAAGCTCCGGCCGATGCTCACGCTGGACACGGCCACCACCGACGCGGGCGTGCCGCGCGTGGGCTTCTCGCTCGACTTCCAGGTGGAGGGCCTGGGCCCCGGCGAGAAGCGCACCGTGGACGCGGGCGCGGTGATGCGGGCCTGGGAGGAGGGCCTGGGGCTGGTGCCGCTGGAGGGCGGAGGCTGGGCGCCCCTGCCCACGGGCTGGCTGAAGGCCCACGGCCAGCGGGTGACGGACCTGCTGGCCGCGCGCGAGCGGGACGGCCGGCTCGCGAACCACGCCATCCCGCAGCTCACCGGCCTGTGCGAGGCCTTGGAGCACCCCGCCCCGCCCGTCATGGAGCGGCTCGCGCCCCTGGTGCAGGGCTTCGAGAAGCTCCCCGAGCCCCTGCTCCCGAAGGACCTCACCGCGACGCTGCGCCCATATCAGTTGCAGGGCGTGAGCTGGCTCACCTTCCTGAGACAGGCGGGCCTGGGAGGCGTGCTGGCGGACGACATGGGTCTGGGCAAGACGCTGCAGACCATCTGCACGTTGGGCAAGGGAACGCTGGTGGTGGCACCCACGAGCGTGCTGCCCAACTGGGAAGCGGAGGTGAAGCGCTTCCGCCCGTCGCTGAAGGTGTCTGTCTATCACGGCGTGGGGCGCACGCTGGACGAGTCCGCGGACGTGACGCTCACCACGTACGCGCTCTTGCGGCTGGACGCGGCCCTCCTCGCGGCGAAGACGTGGGACACGGTGGTGCTGGACGAGGCGCAGGCCATCAAGAACCCGGACAGCCAGGTGGCGCGAGCGGCCTACGAGCTGGACGCGGCCTTCCGCATCGCGCTCAGCGGCACGCCCATCGAGAACCGGCTCGAGGAGCTGTGGAGCCTGATGCACTTCACCAACCGGGGCCTGCTGGGCGGTCGCAAGGCGTTCGAGGAGCGCTGGTCCCGGCCGGTGTCGGAGAACCAGAAGGGCGCCGCGGAGGCACTGCGCGCGCGCATCCGCCCCTTCGTGCTGCGCAGGCTCAAGCGCGACGTGGCGCCCGAGCTGCCACCGCGCACGGAGGCCGTGCGGCACGTCACCCTCACGGAGCAGGAGCGCGCCGTCTACGACGCGGTCCACGCCGCGACGCGCGAGGAGGTGGTGTCGCAGCTCGAGGAGGGCGGCAGCGTGCTGAAGGCGCTGGAGGCGCTGCTGCGCTTGAGGCAGGCGGCCTGTCATCCGGCGCTGGTGCCGGGGCAGCAGGCGAGGACGTCCTCGAAGGTGCAGGCGCTGGTGGAGGCGCTCGGCACGGCGGTGGCGGACGGGCACAAGGCGCTGGTCTTCTCGCAGTGGACGTCGATGTTGGACCTCATCGAGCCCGCGCTGCGCGAGGCGGACATCGGGTTCATCCGCCTGGACGGAGGCACGGCGAACCGGGGCGCGGTGGCGGCGTCCTTCCAGGACGAGAAGGGAGCGCCCGTGATGCTCATCTCGCTGAAGGCGGGAGCGACGGGGCTCAACCTGACGGCGGCGGACCACGTCTTCCTGGTGGACCCGTGGTGGAACCCGTCGGTGGAAGCGCAGGCGGCGGACCGGGCGCACCGCATCGGGCAGCAGCGCCCGGTGATGGTGTACCGGATGGTGTCCCAGGGCACGGTGGAGGAGAAGATCCTCCTCTTGCAGGAGAAGAAGCGGGCCCTCTTCGAAGCCGCGCTCGGAGGCGCCACGGGAGGCGCCGCGCTCACGCGAGCGGACCTCATGCAGTTGTTGGATTGAGCGATTCCGAGGCGGGGTGGAGGGCGCAAGTCCCCTCCCCCGCCCTGCCTGCGTGGGGCCCGTGACGCTGGACGTCACACCAAGCATGCGCATCGTCTCGGAGGACACCGTTCAATCCGAGAGGGAGTCACACCATGCCAGCATCCATTCCCGACAAGATGAGGGCCGCGGCGCTCGACCGCTTCGGAGGCCCGGAGGTCCTGGGCATCAAGACCCTCTCCGTGCCCACGTGTGGCGACGATGAGGTGCTCGTGCGCGTCGTGGCGGCGGGAATCGGTGCCTGGGATTGGATGGAGCGCGAAGGGCAGATGGCCGGGATGATCCCAGGCGGCCCGAAGTTCCCCTACGTGCCCGGAGCCGACGGCGCGGGAGAAGTCATCGCGGTGGGCAAGAAGGTGAAGGACTTCAAGGTCGGAGATCAGATCTACGGCTCCGCGTTCTTGAGTTCCAAGGGAGGCTTCTACGCGGAGTACGTCGCCGTGAAGGAAGACCAGGCGGCGAAGGTGCCCAAGGGGTTGAAGGTGGAGCAGGCGGCGGTGCTCGCCGCGGACGGGCTCACGGGGCTGCTGGGCCTGGAGGAGCACCTCCAGCTCAAGCCAGGGCAGAAGCTGCTCATCTTCGGCGCCAGCGGAGGCATCGGGCACATCGCCGTGCAGCTCGCGAAGAGGATCGGCGCGAAGGTGCTGGCGGTCGCGTCCGGGCAGGACGGCGTGGAGTTGGCGCGGAGGCTGGGAGCGGACGCGGTCGCGGAGAGCCACCAGGAGGACCTGGAGAAGGTCTGCCGCGACTTCGCGCCAGAAGGCTTCGACGCGGCGCTGGTGCTGGCCCGGGGAGACGCCGCCGAGCCCCTGCTACTCAACGTCCGCAAGGGAGGGCGCATCGCCTATCCGAACGGCGTGGAGCCGGCGCCCAAGGGGCCGGAGGGCGTCGAGACCAAGGCCTACGACGGCATCCCCAACCCCCGGGTGATGAAGCGGCTCAACGAGCTGATTGAAGCGGGGCCGTTCCACCTGGAGATTGGCCGTCTCTACGCATTGGAGGAAGCCGCGAAGGCCCAGCAGGAGGTGCTCAAGCACCACCTGGGCAAGTACGCGATGAAGATCCAATGACACTCAATGCGGTCCCACGTCCTTCGTGGGGGTGCTGAGCATCCGCACCGCCACGGATCGGCACTCCGAGCAGACGACCCCGGTGCGCTCCCAGTGCACCTGCGCCTCGAGTTCACCGGGGTCCGCGGAGCCCTCATCCAGCCGGCGGACCATCTCCGCGAGCACCTCCGCGGGATTGCCCTCCAGGTCATCCGAAGGGTCGAGCAGGTCCTGCTCCCCTTCCAACACCAGACTGAAGCGGTAGTACACGGCATGCGCGGCGATGACGCGTCCGCACGTCGCACAGGTCTTGGACTGCGGGCCGGTCATGGCGGTAAGGATAGCAGGAAGCGCACCTGGCACAGGCTTGTCAATGCCCTTGCCGTACCTCTTGTGGGGAATACAGAGCGCTCCTGGCGCTCTGTAGGGTTGTCGCGTCCGTGCCCACTTGAAAGGGCGGCGCGTCAGGCACCGCGAGAAGAACCGGCACGGTCGGAAGGGGCTCCCCATGATCCGGCTGCTGCACACCGCCGATTGGCAGATGGGCCTGCGAGCGAAACACGTCGCGGGCGCCGCCGGTGCGATTCGTGACGCGCGACTGGACGCCGCGCGCCAGCTCATCCAGACCGCCAACACCCGAAGCGTGGACGCCGTGGTGCTCGCGGGCGACATCTTCGAAGACACTTCCGTCGGAGATCGTCTGGTCCATGAGGTGCTGACAGTCCTCAAGGCCTCCCGAGCCCCGGTCTATGTCCTTCCTGGCAATCACGATCCGCTGACCCCGGACTCCGTCTATTTGCGTCCATCGTGGAAGGGGCGTCCTCCACATGTCCACATGCTGGATTCGGACAAGGGTGTCTCCATCCCAGGAACGGGGGCGCTCCTGCTCCCGGCGCCACTGAGGCAGAAGAAGGGGCTGAAGGATCCGACCGCGACCTGGGGACCTCGTGTCGAGGGTAATGACATCCGAATCGGCGTGGCGCACGGCTCGCTTCGCATCGAAGGCAAGCACGCGGCGGACGACTTCCCCATCGCCCTGGACACAGTGACGCGCAGCAACCTCGACTACCTGGCACTGGGCCATTGGCATGGCCAATACGTCCACCAGAAGCGCGCCGCCTATTCGGGGACACACGAGGCCACCAAATTCGGCGAGGACGGCGCCGGCCAGGCCCTCCTGGTGGAGATTGCCTCCCATGGAGCGATGCCCCAGTTGACGGCCATCCCCACGGGCACACTCACCTGGAAGACGCTGGAGCTGGATATGAGTCTGGGAGGCGGGCTGGAACTCGCACGGGTGCGCACCGCCGTGTCGGAGTGGACGAGCCCGGAGAAGACGCTGTTGCGACTGCGCACCCGGGGAACGTCCTCGGAAGAGGACACGGCCGCCCTGAACGCGCTACTGGATGAGCTCCATGGACAGGGGCTCCTCCACGTCGAACTCGACCGGCAGGACGTGCCTCGTCAGGCAGCGGAGGGGCGGCTGGCGGAGTTGGTCCCTTCCAGCGCCCTTCTCACGGCCCTGGTGGAGAGCCTGAGCGCGAAGGCGCCGGTGCCTGGAATACCCGTCACACCTGAAGCCATCCAACCCGCGGCCCGGCAGCTTCTGTCAGAGTTCGTCATGGAGATCTGGAAATGATCATCCGGCGCCTTCGCATCCAGAATGTCCGCTGCTTCCGCAATCCCATCGAGCTGTCCGGTCTCGGGCTGGGCGTCCATGTCATCCACGCACCCAATGAGACAGGCAAGTCCAGCCTTATCCTGGCCATCGCCCGAGCGCTCTTCGATCGCTACTCGTCCAGGGACCGGGCCATCCATCAACTCCAGCCCTGGTCGACCGGGCTGTCCCCTCGGGTCACGCTGGAACTCGAGACCGGCGGGAAGCGCTATCGGCTGGAGAAATCCTTCCTGGACAACGCCTCCAGCCAGCTCAGTGAGTGGACTGGAACCCGCTTCGAACACCTTGCCGACTCACAAGATGCGGACGACCGAGTGCGCGGCTTCCTTACCGCCACCGGACCGGGAAGCGGCGCCACGAAGGTCGGGCACTGGGGCGTGGCACGCCTTCTGTGGCTGAACCAGGCTCCGGAGCGCCACGAAATGCCGGGACTGGATGGCTCCCTGAAAGCAAGACTCCTGGAGACTTTGGGCGTCGCAGCCCTGAGCGCCGAGGAGCAAGCCCTGATCAAGGAGGTGGAGACCGCCTACTGCCGCTTCTTCACCCCGAAGACCCAGAAGCCTGTCGCGGGCAGCGAACTCGTCCAGCGCGAGGAGAAGATTAGGGACCTGAAGGCGACCGTCGCGAGGCTGATGCAGCGCAAAGAGGAGACCAGCCGCAACGCGGACGACATCACGGAAAGCCGCCTGCACCTGACGAGGCTGTTGGAGGAGAAGGGTGGCTACGAGAAGCAGCTCACCGAACTCCAGGAACGCATCCAGGAAGAGGACCGCCAGGAGCAGGCCCTCTCCCTGTGCCGCAAGGATGTCGAGCGTCACCGTCAGCGATGGCACGACCTGGACCAGAAGCAGCGCACTCTCCAGGAGCTACAGATCAAGACGGCGAAGCAAGAAACCCTGGTGGCCCAGAAGCAGCCCGCCGTCCAACAGGCGCAGGAAGTGCTCAAGGCTGCCGAAACCGCATCGCAGGGAGCCCGGGAACACCTCAAGGGAGCACAGGCCGCCGCGGAGAAGGCAGAGCAGCGGTTGGAGCGGGGACGGCTGCTGGAGAAGGCCCTGGAAGTCCGCGAAGGGCAAAGCCAGGTGGAGGGGCACATCAAGCAGGGACTGCGGCTGGAGGCCGCGCTTCAGGGCAGTCTCAAGAAGACCGCGGGAAGCCCCCTGACTGAAGCCAGCGTCAAGCGCGCGGAGGAGTTGGAGAAGAAGCTGCTGCTGGCCCAGAGCAAGCTGGACGCCCAGGCCATTGAGGTCTGCTTCAAGGCGGAGGGCCCCCAGGTCATTGAATGGGAGGAGCATGGGACGGCCCGTGAGCACAAGCTCGCCAAGGCCGAGCAGAAGCGCTTCTCCGGCGTGACCTCGGGAGAGCTGCGCATCAAGGGCGTGGGAACCTTGAACGTCCGCACAGGCGCGGACGAACTCGGCAAACTTCAATCGGATGTCGACAAATGCCGCAAGGATCTCGCTCGCCGTCTGCACGAGCACGGCGCCAAGGATCTGGCCGGCCTGCGAAAGGCATGGGAGGACCAGCGGGCTGCGGCCCAGGTGCACCAACACCACCAGGAAGCACTTCAGTCCTTCCTGGATACGGTGGGTGTCACCAGCATCGACGCATTGAGGGAGCGGCAGCGCACGTTGGCGGGAGAGCTGGGGAGTCTGGCGGCGCAGCTCGGCATCGCCGTCGAGGCGCTCACGCCCCAGCAAGCAGCCGACATCGAAACCCTCTCTGAAGCGCTGAAGCAAGCCAGGCGCGAGGTGAAGCTCCGGGAGAAGATGCGGGACGAGACGGACTCACGGTTGCGGCTGGCGGACCAGCAACACCGGACCCTCACCCTTGAACAGGAGCGCGCGATCCAGGGCGCGAGGACCCTTCGGCAGACCCTGCAATCCCAGTTGGAGGGGCTGGGCTGCTCCCTCGAGGATCTCGACACCCAGGTCGAACGCGCGGAAGCCGAAGTCCAGCGACATGAGGCCAGGGCCAGGAAGCTGGAGGCCGCGCTGCCCGTCCCCGAACAGCGCGCGACGACCCAGCGGGGCAAGCTCCAGGAGGCTCTCGGGCGCATCCAGGACGATGAGCAGGTCACTCAGGCACGGATCATCCGTGCGGAAGCGATGATCGAACAGGCAGTGGCCGAGGACCTCTACACGCAACTGTGTGTCGCCGAGGAGGACCTGGAGCAGGAGCAGCAACGGTACAACCAGGCCCACCTGAGGGCCGAGGCCGCGAAGGCGCTGCGGGCGCTGACAACCGCATGGCAAGAGCAGGTGAGCCACTCCTTCGTCAGTCCCATCGAGGAAGAGGTCCATCGCCGGCTGAAGTTCATCCGGGGTGAGGAAGCGCCCGGGCGCATCCAGTTGGACGCCGATTTCGGGGAAGCGCAGATGCGGACCGATACCGGGTCGAAGCCCCTTGAGTCCTTCTCATGGGGCACCCAGGAGCAGACCCTGTTCGCGCTCCGGCTGGCCATTGGCAACCTGTTGTCCACGCAGGGGCCCAGGCCAGAGCCTCAGCTCGTCGTGCTGGATGATGCCCTGGTCAACACGGACGCGGGTCGGCACCGGCGGGCACTGGAGCTGATTGAGTCCGCAGGAGAGAAATTGCAGATCCTCATCCTGACCGCCTTCCCGGAGCGCTACCGGACCGTCCAGGGGATGAAGTCTTTTGATTTGAAGGCTCTTGCACAGGCATCCTGAGCAGACAACCTGGGAGTCGACATGCTCGCCGCGGAACTCCATGGAAAGCTGGGAGACGGAACGAACGCCAGGGACCGGATGGAGGACGTCCTCACATCCAATGTCTTTGGCCTCCTGAGATGCATGGAGTCACCAGACCTGCTCGTCACCTGGCTCGGGGAGTCACGTCCCGGAGGTCGTGTCAATTGGAGTGGAAACGCGTCAGGCGGCGCGACGAGTTCCCTGCGGTAGCATGACGAGGTTGCCG
>NZ_JAIQDD010000052.1:0-21384 GCF_020036995.1 Corallococcus sp. AS-1-12
ACCCAGCTCATGTCCCGAGTGCGCGCCACCTTCCGGCGGGAGCTGCCCGTGCGTGCGCTGTTCGAGGCCCCCACCGTGGCGGGCCTTGCCCTGCGCATCGACGCCGCTCACTCCTCCGCGGTGCAGCCGCCTCAGATCATTCCCAGGATGCGCGCCACCACCGCGCCCCTGTCCTTCGCTCAGCAGCGGCTCTGGTTCCTGGATCAGCTCACGCCGGGAGATGCGTCGTACAACATCTCCAGTGCGCTGAGCTTGAAGGGCCACGTGGACGTGGAGTCCCTGCGTCGCGCCTTCGAGGCACTGGTCACCCGCCACGAAGCCCTGCGCACGACCTTCCGCGAGCACCAGGGTGACGCCCTCCAGTCCATCCACCCTTCGGGCGCGTGGACCTTGCCGCTGCATGACGTGTCCGCCCTACCGGAGGCGCGGCGCGAAGCCGAAGCGCGACGCCTCGTCACCGAGGACGCGCGCCAGCCATTCCAGTTGGCAGAAGGGCCGCTCCTGCGCACCGCCCTGGTTCGCGTGGGCGCGGACGATCATCTGTTGCTGGTGACGATGCATCACATCGTCTCCGACGGCTGGTCCATGGGCGTCCTCGTCCGTGAGCTGGTGGCCTTCTACGAAGCCTTCCATGCGGGCCAAAGCCCATCGCTCCCGCCACTGCCCATGCAGTACGCGGACTTCTCGACCTGGCAGCGCCAGTGGCTCCAGGGCGAGACATTGGAGACGCATCTCGGTTACTGGAAGCAGCAGCTCCAGGGGGCACCGGCCGCGCTGGAGCTGCCCACGGATCGGCCTCGCCCGCCCGTGCAGTCACACCGGGGCGCCAAGGTGGACGTGCGCATCCCTTCGGAGATCGCCCACCGACTCAAGGTCTTGGCGGGACGCGAGGGCGCCACAGCCTTCATGGTGCTGCTGTCCGCCTTCCAGGTGCTCCTGTCACGCTACGCCGCGCAGGACGACGTCAGCGTGGGCACGCCCATCGCGGGCCGCACCCAGGCGGAGACCGAGGGCCTCATCGGCTTCTTCGTCAACACGCTCGTCCTGCGCGCCCACGTGGAGCCGAAGGCGACCTTCCGCGAGCTGCTCGCGCAGGTGCGCGGCACGACCCTCACGGCCTACGAACACCAGCACGTGCCGTTCGAGAAGCTGGTGGAAGCCCTCCAGCCCGTTCGGGACACGAGCCGCAGCCCGCTCTTCCAGGTGATGTTCGCCCTGCAGAACACCCCCACCGAGGCGCTCCAGCTCCCGGGCCTCTCCCTGCGGCCACTGCCCCTGGAGGCACACTTCGCGAAGTTCGATCTCACGCTCTCCTTGCAGGAGGTTCCGGAGGGACTGGTCGGAACGCTGGAGTACGCGACGGACCTGTTCGACGCGGCGACCATCCAGCGCATGGCGGGGCATTTCGGCGTGTTGCTGGAGGCCATCGCGAAGAAGCCTGAGTCGCGGCTCGGGGAGCTGCCGCTGCTCACGGGTGCCGAGCGCCAGCAGCTTCTCGTGGACTGGAACCCGCCTGCTACGCAAGTGGAGCGTGAACCCAGTATCCCCGCGATGGTGGAAGCCCAGGTGCGTCGCACGCCGGAGGCCCTGGCTATCATCACGCCCGAGCGGCGGCTGACGTACCGGGAGCTGGACGCGAAGGCCAACCAACTCGCGCACCGTCTGCGCGGGCTGGGCGTCGGGCCCGAAGTCCGCGTCGGCCTGTGCGTCGAGCGCACCGAGGACCTCGTCATCGGAGCTCTCGGAATCCTCAAGGCCGGTGGCGCCTACGTGCCTCTGGACCCCAGCTATCCACGGGAGCGCCTGGGCTGGCTGCTGGAGGACGCGCAAGGGCCTGCGCTCGTGGCGCATTCGCACCTTCTGCAGGCCCTGCCCGAAACCACCGCCACGCCGGTGTGCCTCGACTCGGACATGGAGCTGGCGAAGCAACCGACGACGGCGCCCACGGTGGACATCCACCCGGGCCACCTCGCCTACCTCATCTACACCTCGGGCAGCACCGGCCGTCCCAAGGGCGTCGCCATCTCCCACGGCAATGCTGTGGCGTTCCTCCACTGGGCCCTGGAGACCTTCTCGCCGGAGGAACTGAAGGGCACCCTCGCCGCGACGAGCCTCAACTTCGACCTCTCCGTCTTCGAACTCTTCGCACCGTTGAGCAGCGGTGGCGCGGTGGTGGTGGCACGCAACGCCTTGCACCTGGCGGAGCTGCCTACGGCCTTCCACGTCACCCTCGTCAACACCGTGCCTTCCGCCATGGCGCAACTGCTGCGCCTGGGTGCGGTGCCGCCTTCCGTGCGCGTCATCAACCTCGCGGGCGAAGCCCTCCCGGAGACGCTCGCCAGGCAGGTCTACGCGGTGCCCACGGTTGAGAAGCTCTTCAATCTCTACGGGCCTTCCGAGGACACCACCTACTCCACCGCCTCTCTCGTCGGCCGTGACGAAGTGCCGCTCATCGGCCGCCCGCTGCCCGCGACGCGCGCTTACGTCCTGGATGCTTCGTTGCAGCCAGTGCCCGTGGGCGTCGCAGGCGAGCTGTACCTCGCGGGCGAAGGCCAGGCTCGCGGCTACCTGCTGCGCCCGGAACTCACCGCGGAGCGTTTCGTCCCGGAGCCCTACGGTCCTCCTGGTGGCCGCATGTACCGCACGGGCGACCGTGTCCGGTACCGCCTCGACGGGCGCCTGGAGTACCTCGGCCGCATCGACTTCCAGGTGAAGGTGCGCGGCTTCCGCATCGAACTGGGCGAAATCGAAGCCGCCCTCCGCCGTGCCCCGGGCCTCAAGGACGCCGTCGTCGTCGCCAAGGGCGAAGCCGCGGACAAGCGCCTCGTCGCCTACGTCACCGCTCGCGACGGCCACTCACTCGACTCCGAGGCGCTCAAGGTCCACCTCCGGCAGCGACTGCCCGAGTACATGGTCCCCTCCGCGCTCCTCGTCCTCGACGTCCTTCCCCTCAACTCCAACGGCAAGGTCGACCGCAAGGCCCTCCCCGAACCGGGGAACCTCGCGCGTTCATCCGACTTCATCGCCCCTCGGACCGACACCGAGGCGCAGCTCTCCGCCCTCTTCTCGGAGGTACTCCGCGTGGAGCGCGTGGGCATCCGGGACGACTTCTTCGCCCTCGGCGGCCACTCCCTGCTGGCCACCCAGCTCGTCTCGCGCGTGCGGGCGACGTTCGCGCTGGAGCTGCCGCTGCGCGCCCTCTTTGAAGCCCCCACCGTGGAGGCGCTCGCGACGAAGCTCGACAGCGCCCAGCGCTCCGAGCAGCGTCTGCCGACCCTGCGGCCCTCCTCGACTGAACGTGCCCTGCCGCTCTCGTTCGCGCAGCAGCGGCTCTGGTTCCTGGATCAGCTCTCCCCGGGCGATGCGTCCTACAACATCCCCACGGCGCTGCGTCTGACGGGCCGGGTGGACGTGGAGTCCCTGCGCCGCGCCTTCGAAGCACTGGTCGCCCGCCACGAATCCCTGCGCACCACCTTCCTGGAAGATCAGGGCCAGGCCACCCAGCGGATCCACGCGCCCGCGGCATGGACCCTGCCGCTCATCGACGTCTCCAACCTGCCGGAAGCGCAGCGCGAGTCCGAGGCCCAGCGCCGGGTCGCCGAGGACGCCCGGCAGCCGTTCCACCTGGAGCGCGGACCGCTGCTGCGCACGTCGCTCGTGCGGCTCTGGGAAGAGGAGCACCTGCTGCTGGTGACGATGCACCACATCGTCTCCGACGGCTGGTCCATTGGCGTCCTCGTGCGCGAACTCGTGACGCTCTACGCGGCCTTCACCCAGGGCACCTCGCCGGCGCTCGCGCCGCTGCCGCTGCAGTACGCGGACTTCGCGGCGTGGCAGCGCCAGTGGCTCCAGGGAGAAACGCTCGACGCGCAACTGGGTTACTGGAAGCAGAAGCTCGCGGGGGCGCCCGCCGCGCTGGAGCTGCTGACGGATCATCCCCGTCCGTCCATTCAATCCCACGCGGGCGCGGCCATCTCCGTCCAGCTTCCGCCCGAAACGTCCCAGTCCCTCAAGACGCTGGCCCGGCGCGAAGGGGCCACGCCCTTCATGGTGCTGCTCGCGGGTTTCCAGCTCCTCCTGTCACGCTACGCCGCGCAGGACGACGTCAGCGTGGGCACGCCCATCGCGGGCCGTACGCAGGCGGAGACCGAAGGCCTCATCGGCTTCTTCGTCAACACGCTCGTCCTGCGCGCCCATGTCGAGCCGAAGGCGACCTTCCGCGAGCTGCTCGCGCAGGTGCGCGGCACGACGCTCGCGGCCTACGAACACCAGCACCTGCCCTTCGAGAAGCTGGTCGAAGCCCTCCAGCCCGTCCGGGACCCGAGCCGCAGCCCGCTCTTCCAGGTGATGTTCGCCCTGCAGAACGCGCCCTCCGAGGACCTGCGAGTCCCCGGCCTCACCTTCCAGCAGGTGGAGTCCGGCACGCGCTCCGCCAAGTTCGACCTCACCCTGACGCTCCAGGACTCAGCACAGGGCTTCGTGGGCTGGCTGGAGTACAGCACCGCGCTCTTCGAACAGAGCACCGTGGAGCGGATGCTCCACCATCTGCGCACGCTGCTGGAGTCCGTGGCCGCCAGGCCCGAACAGGCCCTGTCCGAACTGCCGCTGCTCTCCGGTGAGGAGCGCCAGCGCATCCTCGTGGACTGGAACGCCACCGCCGTCGCCAGCCCCATGGACGTCCCGGTCCACGTCCACTTCTCCCAGCAGGCCCGCCGCACGCCCGATGCCCTGGCGCTGGTACAGGGGGATGCGACGCTGACGTACGCGCAGCTCGAGGCCCGCGCCAACCAGCTCGCCCATCACCTGCGCGCCCTGGGCATCATCCCCGGCGCTCGCGTCGGCCTGGCCATCGAGCGCTCCTTCGAGATGGTGACCGCGCTCCTCGCCATCCTCAAGGCGGGCGCGGCCTTCGTCCCCGTGGACCGCAATGCGCCCGTGGACCGCATCGCGATGCTGCTGGAGGACGCGGACGTGGACGTGGTGCTCACGCATCAGCCCTTCGCCTCCAAGCTGCCGGCCTCCGGCACCCGCGTCTGGCTGGACACGCAGCAGGACGTCTTGTCCGCGCTGCCCACGCACGCGCCAGAGTCCTTCGTGGAGGGCGAGTCCCTCGCCTACGTGATGTTCACCTCGGGCTCCACGGGCCGCCCCAAGGGCGTCAGCGTGCCGCACCGGGGCATCACCCGACTGGTGCTCGGCAGCACCTTCATGCGCTTCGGGCCCGAGGAGGTCTGGCTCCAGTACGCGCCCGTGGCCTTCGACGCGTCCACGCTCGAAATCTGGGGCGCGCTGCTGCACGGCGCGAAGCTGGTCCTCCCGCCGCCCCACGCGCTCTCCCTGGAGGAGCTGGCCGAACAACTGCGTCGACACCGGGTGACGGCGCTGTTCATCACGACCGCGCTGTTCGAGCAGATGGTCCTCCTCCAGGGAGAAGCCCTGGCGGAGGTGCGCCAGGTCCTCACGGGCGGAGACGTGATGCCCTGGTCACGCCTGCGCGACCACCTCCCCCGCCTCGTCGAGGGAGCGACGCTGTTCCACGCCTACGGCCCGACGGAGAACACCACCTTCTCCACCACCCTGCCGTTGCACCGCGACACGCGCGTGGAGGGACCGGTCTCCATCGGCCGTCCCATCCCGAACTCCACGGCCTATGTGTTCGACGCGCACCTGCACCCGGTGCCCGTGGGCGTCGCGGGCGAGGTGTACGTGGGAGGCCCCGGCCTCGCGTGGGGCTACCTCCACCGCCCGGACCTGACCGCGGAGCGCTTCGTCCCCCACCCCTTCGCCTCCACCCCGGGCGAGCGCCTCTACCGCACGGGCGACAAGGCCCGCTGGCGGGAGGACGGCACGCTCGACTTCCTGGGCCGCGTCGACTTCCAGGTGAAGGTGCGCGGCTTCCGCATCGAGCTGGGCGAAATCGAAGCCGCCCTGCGCGCCTTCACCGGCGTCAACGAGGCCGTCGTCGTGGCACGCGGCGCTGACGCGGACAAGCGCCTCATCGGCTACCTCACCGCGCATGAAGGCCCAGCTTTGGACCTGGAAGCGCTGCGGGTCCACCTGCGGCAGCGGCTGCCGGAGTACATGGTGCCCGCCTCGCTCCTGGTGCTGGACGCGCTGCCCCTCAACGCCAACGGCAAGGTGGACCGCAAGGCCCTGCCGGAGCCGGGGGACGCACCGCGCGCGGCCTCCTACGTCGCGCCGCGCTCGTCCACCGAGACCCGGCTCGCGACCCTCTTCGCGGAAGTGCTCCGCGTGGAGCGGGTGGGCATCCAGGACGACTTCTTCGCGCTGGGCGGGCACTCCCTGCTGGCCACCCAGCTCGTGTCGCGCGTGCGCGCCGCGTTCGGCGTCGAGCTGCCGCTGCGGGCCCTGTTCGGAGCGCCCACCGTCGAGGCGCTCGCGCCGATGCTCGAGAAGGCTCCGTCCTCCGCGCTTCGTGCTCCGCCGCTGCGGCCCGCGGCCCGCGAAGGGGACATTCCGCTCTCCTTCGCGCAGCAGCGGCTGTGGCTGTTGGATCAGCTCCAGCCCGGTGATGCGTCGTACAACATCCCCACCGCCCTGCGGCTGACGGGCCGGGTGGACGTGGACGCGCTGCGAGGCGCTTTCGAGGCGCTGATCGCCCGCCACGAGTCCCTGCGCACCACGCTCGCCGCGTCACACGAGGCGCCGTCGCAGCGGATCCAGGCCGCGTCGGCGTGGGAGCTGCCCGTCGTGGACCTGAGCGCGCTGCCCCAGGAGCAGCGCGAGGAAGAGGCCCAGCGCATCGTGGCCGAGGAGGCCCGCCGTCCGTTCCAGCTCGCCACGGGACCGCTGCTGCGCGGGCTGCTGGTGCGCCTGGAAACGGAGGAGCACCTGCTGCTGGTGACGATGCACCACATCGTCTCCGACGGCTGGTCCATGGGCGTCCTCGTGCGCGAGATGGCGGCTTTCTACGAGGCCTTGAGCACGGGGAGCACGCCAACGCTCGCGCCCTTGCCGGTGCAGTACTCGGACTTCGCGACGTGGCAGCGGAGCTGGCTCCAGGGCGAGGTCCTGGAGGCACAACTGGACTTCTGGAAGCAGCGGTTGGCCGGTGCTCCGGCGGCGCTGGAGCTGCCCACGGACCGGCCGCGTCCGCCGGTGCAGTCCCACCGGGGCGCCACGGTGGACGTGCGGATTCCCGGCCACCTCGTGGAGGCCCTGAAGGCCCTGGCCCAGAGGGAGGGCGCCACGCCCTTCATGGTGTTCCTCGCGGCGTTCCAGGTGCTGCTGTCGCGCTATGCCGCACAGGATGACGTCAGCGTGGGTTCGCCCATCGCCGGTCGCACCCAGGCGGAGACCGAAGGCCTCATCGGCTTCTTCGTCAACACGCTCGTCCTGCGGGCCCGGGTGGATCCGCGAGCGACGTTCCGCGAGTTGCTGGTCCAGGTGCGGGCCACGACGCTCGCGGCGTACGAGCACCAGCACCTGCCCTTCGAGAAGCTCGTGGAGGCCGTGCAGCCCACGCGTGACTTGAGCCGCAATCCGCTGTTCCAGGCGATGTTCGTCCTGCAGAACATGCCAGGTGGAGAGCTGCGCCTGCCGGGCCTGTCCATGCGGACGCTGCCGTTGGAAACGCGCTTCGCGAAGTTCGATCTCTCCCTGGGGCTGAGAGAGGCCCCCACGGGCATGATGGGTACGCTGGAGTACGCGACGGACCTGTTCGACGCGGCGACCATCCAACGCATGGCGGGCCATTTCGGCGTGCTGCTGGAGGCCATCGCGACGAAGACTGAGTCGCGGCTCGGGGACCTGCCGTTGCTCACGAATGCTGAGCGCCAGCAGCTCCTCGTCGAATGGAACCCACCCGCCTCGCAGGTGGCGAGCGAACCCAGCATCCCCGCGATGGTGGAAGCCCAGGTGCGTCGCACGCCGGAGGCCCTGGCGGTCATCACGCCCGAGCGGCGGCTGACGTACCGGGAGCTGGACGCGAAGGCGAACCAACTCGCGCACCGTCTGCGCGGCCTGGGTGTCGGGCCCGAAGTCCGTGTCGGCCTGTGCGTCGAGCGCACCGAGGACCTTGTCATCGGTGCCCTCGGCATCCTCAAGGCCGGTGGCGCCTACGTGCCGCTGGACCCCAGCTACCCGCGGGAGCGCCTGGGCTGGCTGCTGGAGGACGCCCAGGGCCCCGCCCTCGTGGCGCATTCGCACCTGCTCTCGGCGCTGCCCGAAACCAGCGCCACGCCCGTGTGCCTCGACTCGGACGTGGAGCTGGTGAAGCAGCCGACGACGGCGCCCACGGTGGACATCCACCCGGCCCACCTCGCCTACCTCATCTACACCTCCGGCAGCACCGGCCGTCCCAAGGGCGTCGCCATCTCCCACGGCAATACTGTGGCGTTCCTCCACTGGGCCCTGGAGACCTTCTCGCCGGAGGAACTGAAGGGCACGCTCGCCGCGACGAGCCTCAACTTCGACCTCTCCGTCTTCGAGCTCTTCTCTCCGTTGAGCAGCGGTGGCGCGGTGGTGGTGGCTCGCAACGCCTTGCACCTGGCGGAGCTGCCCACCGCCTCCCATGTCACCCTCGTCAACACGGTGCCCTCCGCCATGGCGCAACTGCTGCGCCTGGGCGCGGTGCCGCCTTCCGTGCGCGTCATCAACCTCGCGGGCGAAGCCCTGCCCGAAACGCTCGCGAGGCAGGTGTACGCGGTGCCCACCGTCGAGAAGCTCTTCAACCTCTACGGCCCGTCCGAGGACACCACCTACTCCACCGCGTCTCTCGTCGGCCGTGACGAACTACCTCTCATCGGCAGGCCCCTGCCCGCGACACGGGCCTACGTGCTGGATGCTTCGTTGCAGCCAGTGCCTGTGGGTGTCGCAGGCGAGCTGTACCTCGCAGGCGAAGGCCAGGCTCGCGGCTACTTGCTGCGCCCGGACCTCACCGCGGAGCGCTTCGTCCCCGAGCCCTACGGGCCTCCCGGTGGCCGCATGTACCGCACGGGCGACCGTGTCCGTTACCGCCTCGACGGGCGGCTGGAGTACCTCGGCCGCATCGACTTCCAGGTGAAGGTGCGCGGCTTCCGCATCGAGCTAGGCGAAATCGAAGCCGCCCTCCGCCGCGCTCCAGGCCTCAAGGACGCCATCGTTGTCGCCAAGGGTGAGGCCGCCGACAAGCGCCTCGTCGCCTACGTCACGCCCAAGGCGAATGCCTCACTGGAAGTGGAGGCACTCAAGACGCACCTGCGTCAGGGCCTCCCTGAGTACATGGTCCCCACCACCTTCGTGGTGCTGGAGGCCCTGCCTCTCAACTCCAACGGCAAGGTCGACCGCAAGGCCCTCCCGGAGCCGGAGGCGCCTCAGTCCGGCAATACCTACGAAGCGCCTCGCACGGAGGTCGAAGCGAAGCTGGCCTCCATCTGGGCGGAAGTCCTCCGTCTGCCCCAGGTGGGCGTGAAGGACTCCTTCTTCGAGCTGGGTGGCCACTCGCTGCTGGCCACCCAGGTGGTGTCCCGCGTGCGCGCGGACCTGGGTATCGAGCTTCCCCTGCGGGCCCTCTTCGAATCCTCCACGGTGGAGGCCCTGGCCACGAGGCTGCACGGGAGCGCGAGCCCCCAGGCTCCGAAGCTCACTCGCACCGCGCACGAGGGACCGCTGCCGCTGTCCTTCGCGCAGCAGCGGCTGTGGCTCTTGGATCAGCTCCAGCCGGAGGATGCGTCCTACAACCTTCCGGCTGCGCTTCAGCTCTCGGGGCACCTGGACGTGGAGGCCCTGCGTCGCGCGTTCGAAGCGCTCGTCGCCCGTCACGAGTCGCTGCGCACCACCTTCCACGAGCATCAGGGGCAGCCCACGCAGCGGATCCAGGCTGCGGCGGCATGGACGCTGCCAATCAAGGATCTCTCGTCGTTGCCCGAGGATGAGCGGGAGAAGGAGGCCCGGAAGCTGGCCGATGAGGAGGCCCGGCGTCCCTTCCACCTCGCAACGGGTCCCCTGCTGCGCAGTGCGCTGGTGCGGCGGCGCGAGGACTCGCACCTGTTGCTCGTGACGATGCACCACATCGTCTCCGACGGCTGGTCCATGGGTGTGCTCGTCCGTGAGCTCATCTCGCTGTACGCCGCTTTCCACGACAGCAAGCAGCCCAGCCTCACGCCACTGCCCGTGCAGTACGCGGACTTCGCCGTCTGGCAGCGGAACTGGCTCCAGGGCGAGGCGCTGGAGGCGCAGCTCTACTACTGGAAGCAGCAGCTCTCTGGAGCACCCGCCGCGCTGGAGTTGCCCACGGACCGGCCGCGTCCTCCCGTGCAGTCCCACCGGGGCGCCACGGTGGAGGTGCGCATCCCGGAGGACGTCGCCCGTGCGCTCAAGGGTCTCGCGGGACGCGAGGGCGCAACGCCCTTCATGGTGCTGCTCGCGGCGTTCCAAGTGCTGCTGTCGCGATACTCCGCACAGGATGACATCAGCGTGGGCTCGCCCATCGCGGGTCGCACCCAGGCGGAGACCGAGGGACTCATCGGCTTCTTCGTCAACACGCTGGTGCTGCGCGCCCAGATCCAACCACGCGCCACGTTCCGGGAGCTGCTGACCCAGGTGCGCGGCACGACCTTCGCGGCGTACGAGCACCAGCACCTGCCCTTCGAGAAGCTCGTCGAAGCTGTGCAGCCCACGCGGGACCTGAGCCGCAGCCCGCTGTTCCAAGCCATGTTCGTCTTGCAGAACACACCCACCGAGGCGCTGCGTCTGCCCGGCCTGTCCTTCCAGTCCCTGCCGCTGGAGGCTCGCTTCGCAAAGTTCGATCTCTCCCTCGCATTGCAAGAGGTCCAAGGCGGACTGGTCGGAACGCTGGAGTACGCGACGGACCTGTTCGACGCGGTGACCATCCAGCGCATGGCGGGCCATTTCGGCATGCTGCTGGAGGCCATCGCGAAGAAGCCTGAGTCGCGGCTCGGGGACCTGCCGTTGCTCACGAATGCTGAGCGCCAGCAGCTCCTGGTCGAATGGAACTCGCCCGCCTCGCAGGTGGCGCTTGAACCCAGCATCCCCGCGATGGTGGAAGCCCAGGTGCGCCGCACGCCGGATGCCCTGGCCGTCATCACGCCAGAGCGGAAACTGACGTACCGGGAGCTGGACGCGAAGGCCAATCAACTCGCGCACCGTCTGCGCGGCCTGGGTGTCGGGCCCGAAGTCCGCGTCGGCCTGTGCGTCGAGCGTACCGAGGACCTCGTCATCGGAGCCCTTGGCATCCTCAAGGCCGGTGGAGCCTACGTGCCGCTGGACCCCAGCTACCCGCGTGAGCGCCTGGGCTGGCTGCTGGAAGACGCTCAGGGGCCTGCCCTCGTGGCGCATTCGCACCTTCTGCAGGCCCTGCCGGAGACCACTGCCACACCGGTGTGCCTCGACACGGACGTGGAGCTGGCGAAGCAGCCCACCACTGCGCCCACGGTGGACATCCACGCCGGGCACCTCGCCTACCTCATCTACACCTCCGGCAGCACCGGTCGCCCTAAGGGTGTCGCCATCTCCCACGGCAACGCCGTCTCCTTCCTCCACTGGGCCCTGGAGACTTTTACCCCCGAGGAGTTGAAGGGCACCCTCGCCGCGACGAGCCTCAACTTCGACCTCTCCGTCTTCGAGCTCTTCGCTCCGCTCTCCAGCGGTGGCGCGGTGGTGGTGGCACGCAACGCCCTGCACTTGGCGGAGCTGCCTACGGCCTCCCACGTCACCCTCGTCAACACGGTGCCCTCAGCCATGGCTCAGTTGCTGCGCCTGGGCGCGGTGCCGCCTTCCGTGCGCGTCATCAACCTCGCGGGCGAAGCCCTGCCCGAGACACTCGCCAAGCAGGTCTACGCGGTGCCCACCGTGGAGAAGCTCTTCAACCTCTACGGGCCTTCCGAGGACACCACCTACTCCACCGCCTCTCTCGTCGGCCGTGACGAGGTGCCCCTCATCGGCAGGCCGCTGCCCGCGACGCGGGCTTACGTGCTGGATGCTTCGTTGCAGCCGGTGCCCGTCGGTGTCGCGGGCGAGCTGTACCTCGCAGGCGAAGGCCAGGCTCGCGGCTACCTGCTGCGCCCGGACCTCACTGCGGAGCGCTTCGTGCCGGAGCCCTACGGGCCTCCCGGCGGCCGCATGTACCGCACGGGCGACCGTGTCCGTTACCGCCCCGACGGGCGCCTGGAGTACCTCGGCCGCATCGACTTCCAGGTGAAGGTGCGTGGCTTCCGCATCGAACTGGGCGAAATCGAGGCCGCGCTTCGCCGCGCTCCAGGCCTCAAGGACGCTGTCGTCGTCGCCAAGGGTGAGGCCGCGGATAAGCGCCTCGTCGCCTACGTCACTGCTCGCGACGGCCACTCACTCGACTCCGAGGCGCTCAAGGTCCACCTCCGGCAGCAACTGCCCGAGTACATGGTTCCCTCCGCGCTCCTCGTCCTCGACGCCCTGCCCCTCAACTCCAACGGCAAGGTCGACCGCAAGGCCCTGCCGGAGCCCGACGCTCACGCCGTCGAGGCCCGGGATTTCGTCGCGCCCCGCGATGCGCTCGAGATGCAGCTCGCCCGCATCTGGGAGGACGTCCTCGGCGTCCGCTCCGTCGGCGTCCGGTCCAGCTTCTTCGAGCTGGGGGGACACTCCCTGCTCGCCGTTCGCATGATCGCGTCCATCCGTGAGCGTCTCGGCCTCAGCCTCCCTCTCTCCGTCCTCTTCCAACAGCCCACTGTCGAGAAGCTCGCCCAGGTGCTGCGCGACGACACACAGGCCTGGACGCCCCTTGTTCCCCTGGAGCGCGGAGAGCCTGGACAGCGGCCCCTCTTCCTCGTCCACCCTGGTGGCGGCAACGTCCTGGCCTACTCGGAGCTGGCGCGCAGACTCGGCCCGTCACTGCCCGTCTTTGGCCTCCAGTCACGCGGTCTCGACGGGCGCCCCGTCGTCGACTCCATCGAGGAGATGGCCGCCCTCTACCTCGAAGCCATCCGCACCGTGCAGCCGCGGGGCCCCTACCAGTTGGGAGGCTGGTCCCTCGGTGGCGTCATTGCCTACGAGATGGCCCGCAGGCTGCGCGAGGCTGGCGAAGCCGTGGAACTGCTCGCGCTCATCGACGCCCACGTGCCCGGCATCACGCCGCCTTCCGAGACAGCGCCCCACTTCTCATCCGAAGCCCGAGTGCGGATCGCCTTCGCCCAGACCACGGCCACCGCCTTCGGCCAGGAGCTCTCCATGTCGGCCGAAGCGCTGGCACAAGGCGACGACGCCGCGATGCTGGACCACCTGCTCCAGGAAGGAGTCCGAGCGCGCATCCTCGACGCGCACTCCGGGGCCACCCAGCTTCGCGCCCTCTTCCGCGTCTTCCAGGCCAACCTCTTCGCACAGGAGAAGTACGAGCCCCAGCCGTACGACGGCACCGCCCTGCTGCTGAGCGCCAGCGAGGCCGCGGACGCGCTCCCGGTTCATCGCGGGTGGGAGTCCCTCGTCCGTGGCGGCCTGGAAGTGCACGTCGTCCCAGGCAGCCACCATGAGCTGCTACAGGACCCGCACCTCGGGCCCATCGTGGAGCGACTGCGTCTGATCCTCGCCCGTGCGGCGGGCGGCGAGCCGCGCACGACCTCGGGAGGTTGAACCCCGGCCGCCCCGCGCCGGCCTGTTCAGGCGCGGGGGCTCGTCACCTGAGATCCGGCTTTTGCGGTCGAGTCGCGCGCTGACGTCAGAGCTCCCTCCTATGGTGAGGGCTGTAAACACGGGGATTTATTCATCCCCCGGGTTGTGCCCGAGGAGCGCCGAGTCGTCCTCATGACACGCCATGTCGTTACCGAATAATGTAACCACTGCGAATTTGCCCACCGCCGCGCTTCCCCCGTGAGAGCGGCTCAGGACGGCAATCCAGCATCAACTGCAGTCTGAGAAATCACGAGTGCCACCGTCCCGGGTGGTGCTCGTGCGCCATGGCATCCCCCAGTGCGGAGTACACGAGATGAGCCAGGATCTGTCGAAGCGGATCGCCAACCTCTCACCGGAAAAGCGCGCCGAGTTGCTCAAGAAGATGGCCGCGCAGAAGGCCACCGCCGGCAACTCCGTCCAAGGCCTCATCCCGGTACAGGACCGCTCGCGTCCGCTGCCTCTCTCCTTCGCGCAGCAGCGACTCTGGTTCATTGATCAACTGCAGCCCGGCACCTCCCTCTTCAACGTGCCCATGGCGGTGCGCCTTGAGGGTGCGCTCGACGTAGCCGTGCTGGAGCGCGCGTTGCGCGAAGTGGTGCGCCGGCATGAGGTGCTCCGCACCACCTTCCGCGAGGACGTCTCCGGCCCCGTGCAGGTGGTGTCCGCGGAGCCGGTGCTCACCCTGGAACACCTCGACCTCCAGGGCTCGCCGCCGGACAAAGCCTGGCGGCTGGCGCGTGAAGCCGCGGCCCAACCCTTCGACCTCGCGAAGGGCCCGCTGCTGCGTGCGCTGCTGCTGACGTCGGCGCCGGGAGAGCATCTGCTCGTCGTGGTGGTGCACCACATCGTCTCCGACGGCTGGTCCATGACGCTGCTGGTGCGCGAGGTGGCGCTCCTCTACGGCGCCTTCGCGCGAGGCCAGGCGGTGCCCCTGCCCCCGCTGGGCATTCAGTACGCGGACTTCGGCGTCTGGCAGCGCGAGTGGCTGCAGGGCCCTCGGCTGGAGAAGCAGCTCGACTACTGGAAGCGGCAGTTGGCCGGAGTGCCCTCCGCGCTGGAGTTGCCCACGGACTTCCCCCGCCCCTCGGAGCGCGATGGCCGGGGCGCGCGGCATGACGTGCTGCTGCCCCGCGAATTGACGGACGCGCTGAAGGCCCTGGCCCAACAGGAGGGTGCCTCCCTCTACATGGCGCTGCTGGCGGGCTGGCAGATGCTGATGGCTCGCTACTCCGGCCAGGAGGACGTCACCGTCGGCTCCCCCATGGCCGGCCGCACGCGCGGCGAGGTGGAGGGCCTCATCGGCCTCTTCGTCAACGCCCAGGTGCTTCGCACCCGCGTGACGGGGAGCGACTCCTTCCGCACGCTGCTGCGTCAGGTGCGCGAGACGGTGCTCGGAGCCCAGGAGCACCAGGAACTCCCCATCGAGCGCCTCGTGGAGGAGTTGAAGCCTGAGCGCATCCCGGGCCGCACTCCCTTCTTCCAGGTGATGCTCACCTACCAGGCCTCCTTCCGCACCGCCGCCTCCGTCGAGGGCGTCAAGTTGGAGGCCCTGGAGCTCGACACCTTCTCCGCCAAGTTCGACCTCACCCTCCAGGTGCTGGAGACGGAAGCGGGCCTCAAGGGCTACCTCGAGTACACCACGGACATCTTCACCCCCTCCACCGCCGCACGCATGGCGGAGCACCTGCACGTCCTCCTTCAGCAGGCGGTCGCTCAGCCGGACCAGCGTGTGTCGTCGCTGCAGTTGCTCGCGGGAGAGGAGCGACAGCGGATGCTGGTGGAGTGGAATGCCACGCGGGCGCCCTTCCCCGAAGCGTGCATGCACTCACTCTTCGAGGCACAGGTACGCCGTGCTCCGGACACGGTGGCCGCGGTCTTCGAGGGGACGCATCTGACGTACGCGCAACTGGACGCGCGCGCCAATCAGCTCGCCCATGCCTTGCGCCGTCGGGGCGTGGGCCCGGAGGTTCGTGTCGCGCTCAGCGTTGAACGCTCCCTCGACGTCGTCGTCGGGTTGCTTGGCATTCTGAAGGCCGGTGGCGCCTGGGTGCCTGTGGATCCGCTCCTGCCCCGGGAGCGCCTGGCCTTCATGCTGGAGGACAGCGCGGCCCAGGTGCTCGTCACCCAGCAGCCACTGGTGGACCGCCTCCCCGAAGCGCTGCATGCCCGCGCGCTCTGCCTGGATACGGAGCGCGAGGCGCTCTCCGCCGAGCCGACGGATGCGCCCGCGACGGGCGTGACGCCCGCGAACATGGCGTACCTGCTCTACACCTCGGGCAGCACGGGGACGCCCAAGGGCACGGCAGTGGAGCACCGCAGCGTCGCCAACCTCGTTACCCACGAAGCGGTGGCGTACGGCATCGGCCCCGGCAGCCGCGTGTTGCAGTTCGCCAGCCTCAGCTTCGACCTCTCCGTGGAGGAGATTTTCACCACGCTCTGCAACGGCGCCACGCTGGTGCTCGCGCCGCTGGAGAAGCTGATGCCGGGCGCCCCGCTGCCCCTGCTGCTGCGTGAGCAGGAGCTGAGTGTCGTCAGCCTCACTCCCGCGGCGCTGGCGGCCACGTCCTCCGAGGCCCTGCCAGAGGTGCGCACCGTCATCTCCGGCGGCGAAGCCCTGCCCGCGGACGTCGTCGCGCGTTGGGCTCCGGGACGGCGCCTGCTCAACACCTATGGCCCCACTGAAGCCACCGTCATCGCCACTTTCGGTGAGGTGGTGGCGGATGGAAGTGTGCCCTCCATCGGCAAGCCCCTGGCGAACGTGCGCGTCTACGTGCTGGACACGTACGGGCAGCCTGTGCCCGTGGGCGTGCGCGGTGAGTTGCACATCGGCGGCGTGGGCGTGGCACGTGGCTACGCGGGACGGCCGGGCCTCACTGCAGAGCGCTTCGTGCCGGACGCATTCTCCGGTGAGGAAGGGGCTCGCCTCTACCGCACGGGTGACGTGGTGCGCTGGCGCGCGGATGGCCAACTGGACTTCGTTGGCCGCATCGACGCCCAGGTGAAGGTGCGTGGCTTCCGCATCGAGCTGGGTGAAGTCGAGAATGCCCTGCGCGCTGCCCCTGCCGTGAAGGACGCCGTCGTGCTCGCCCGCGAGGACGCTCCGGGTGACAAGCGGCTGGTGGCCTACGTCGTGGGTGAATCGCTCGACGTCTCCGCCCTCCGCGCGCACCTCAAGCAGCACCTGCCTGAGTACATGGTGCCCGCCGCCTTCGTCCCTCTGGAGGCACTGCCGCTGACGTCCAATGGCAAGGTGGACCGCAAGGCCCTCCCGGCTCCGGACACCAGCGTGCTCCGGGCCTCACATGCTTACGAGGCGCCGGCCACGCCGCTGGAGGAGAAGCTCGCGGCACTCTGGAGCGAAGTGCTGCGCGTCCCCACCGTGGGCCGCACGGACAACTTCTTCGAACTGGGGGGCCACTCGTTGCTCGCCACGCAGTTGGTGGCCCGCGTGCGCGCCGCGCTCGACGTGGAGTTGCCCCTCCGCGCCCTCTTCGAGGCCCCCACCATCGCGGCCCTGGGTGAACGCCTCCAGCGCGCCGCGACCGGCACGCGCCTGCCCTCCCTGACGCGCACGCGCACCGAAGGCCCCCTGCCTCTCTCCTTCGCGCAGCAGCGGCTCTGGTTCCTCGACCAACTGACCCCGGATGACGCGTCCTACAATCTGCCCGTCGCGCTGCGCCTTCTGGGCCGACTGGACGTGGAGGCGCTTCGCAGTGCCTTCGAAGCGCTCGTGGCACGCCATGAAGCGCTGCGCACCACCTTCTTCGAAGAGGAGGGCCAGCCCTTCCAGCGCATCCATGCCCCGGCCACTTGGGCGCTCCCGGTCGAAGACCTCTCTTCCCTGCAGGAGTCGGCGCGCGAGGCGGAGGTGTTGCGACTTGCCACCCGTGAGGCCCGGCAGCCCTTCCACCTCGTCCACGGGCCCCTGCTTCGCACGGCCCTCCTCAAGCTCTCGGAGGACTCTCACGTCCTCCTCGCGACGATGCACCACATCGTCTCCGACGGCTGGTCCATGGGCGTCCTCATCCGTGAACTGGCGAGCCTCTATGAGTCCTTCAGTGGTGGCCGGGCGCCTTCTCTTCCTCCGCTGCCCGTGCGGTACGCCGACTTCGCCCTCTGGCAGCGTCAGTGGCTTCAGGGGGAGACGCTGGAGTCACAGCTCGGATACTGGAAGCGCCAGTTGGCCGGTGCCCCCGCCGCGCTGGAGCTGCCCACCGACCGTCCGCGTCCGGCCGTGCAGTCCCGTCGCGGCGCCACGCTGCCCGTGCACTTCCCCTCGCACCTGACGGACTCGCTGCGCAGCCTCGCCCAGCGTGAAGGCGCAACCCC
Organism: Corallococcus sp. AS-1-12; assembly: GCF_020036995.1. Classification (NCBI taxonomy): domain Bacteria; kingdom Pseudomonadati; phylum Myxococcota; class Myxococcia; order Myxococcales; family Myxococcaceae; genus Corallococcus; species Corallococcus sp. AS-1-12. The sequence continues at coordinate 17,932 of NZ_JAIQDD010000052.1, forward strand.
CTTCATGCTGCTGCTCGCCGCCTTCCAACTGCTGCTGTCGCGCTACTCCGGCCAGGACGACATCTCCGTCGGCTCCCCCATCGCGGGCCGCACCCACGCCGAAGCCGAGAGCCTCATCGGCTTCTTCGTCAACACGCTGGTGTTGCGCACCCACGTGCGCCCGGAGGAGTCCTTCCGCCAGCTTCTCTCCCAGGTGAAGGCCACCACCCTCGCCGCCTACGAGCACCAGCACGTCCCCTTCGAGAAGCTGGTGGAGGTCCTCCAACCCTCCCGTGACTTGAGCCGCAGCCCCCTCTTCCAGGTGATGCTCGTCCTGCAGAACGCACCCGCCGAGGCACTTCGCGTTCCGGGCATGGCCTTCCAGCCCATTCCCCTGGAGGGCAACTCCTCCCGCTTCGATTTGGCCCTCACCCTCTTCGAGGTGCCCCAGGGCCTCACCGGCTTCCTCGAGTACAGCTCCGACCTCTTCGACGCCTCCTCCGTCCAGCGCCTCATGCGCCACTTCGGCGTCCTCCTCTCCTCCCTCGCCTCCCAGCCGGACGCTCGCGTGTCCTCGCTGGAAGTCATGACGGCCGAGGAGCGGCAGCAGCTCCTCGTCGAGTGGAATGAGACGGACGTCGCCTTCCCTCGCGACACCTGCATCCACCACGTCGTCGCTGGGCACGCTCGCCGCTCGCCTGACGCGGTTGCTGTGCGCATGGGGGACAGGAGCGTCAGCTACGCGGGCCTCGATGCCTGGGCGCACGGACTCGCCGTCCAACTGCATGCGGCCGGTGTCTCCCGTGGCAGTCGCGTCGCCGTCCTCGCGGAGCGCTCCGCGGAGTTGGTGGCGGGCCTCCTGGCCGCCCTCAAGGTGGGCGCGGCCTATGTCCCCGTCTCTCCGGGTGTCCCTCCGGAGCGCCTTGCATTCATGCTGGAGGACTGCGGCGCCTCCGTCCTCCTCACCCAGCAGCACCTGCGCGACTCGCTGCCCGCCCTCTCCGCTCGCGTCCTCGCGCTTGAAGCGGAGCCTGTTGCGGCTCAGCAGCCGCTGCCGGTGACGCCCGTGGGCCCGGAGGATTTGGCCTACGTCATCTATACGTCCGGCAGTACCGGCCGCCCCAAGGGCGTCGCCGTCCACCATCGCGCGTTGATGAACCTCGTCTCCTGGCACCAGCGCACCTATTCGCTGTCGCCCCAGGACTCCACCGCCCTCACCGCCGGCGTCGCCTTCGACGCGTCCACCTGGGAGGTGTGGCCCTCGTTGGCTTCCGGCGCCAGCCTCGTCATCCCTCCGGAAGCCGTGCGTGCGGAGCCCTCCCAGTTGCTTCAGTGGCTGGCCCGCGAGGCCATCACCACCTGCTTCATGCCCACCCCTCTGGCCGAGGCCGTCCTCCGCGAGGAGTGGCCCCACCCCATGGCCCTGCGCGCCCTGCTGACGGGGGGAGATGCCCTGCACCACGGCCCGCCGCCTTCCGTCCCCGCCACCCTCTTCAACCACTACGGGCCCACCGAGAGCACCGTCGTCGCTACCTTCACCCCCGTCACCCGAGACGACGGCACGCGGCCTCCCATCGGCCGCCCCATCGCCAACACCCGCACCTACGTCCTCGACAGGAGTCTCCAGCCAGTGCCCGTGGGTGTCGCGGGAGAGCTCTTCCTCGCCAGTGAGGGCCTCGCCTGGGGCTACCTGGGCCAGCCCGCCCTCAGTGCCGAGCGCTTCATCCCCCACCCCTTCTCCTCCACCCCGGGTGCCCGCCTCTACCGCACCGGCGACGTCGTGCGCTGGCGCCCCGACGGCCAACTGGACTACCTCCAGCGGCTCGACTTCCAGGTGAAGGTGCGCGGCTTCCGCATTGAGTTGGGCGAAATCGAGGCCTCCCTCCTCGCCCACGCTTCCGTGCATGAAGCGGCCGTCCTCGCCCGTGAGGATGTCCCCGGCGACAAGCGCCTCGTTGCCTACGTCGTGCCCATTTCAGGCCAGCAGTTGGACACCTCGGCGGTGCGCACGTTCCTCAAGGAGCGGCTGCCCGAGTACATGGTGCCCGCCACCTTCGTTGTCTTGGAGGCCCTTCCCCTCAGCCCCAACGGCAAGGTGGACCGCAAGGCCCTCCCCGTCCCGGAGGCCTCGCCTCTCGCGGACTTCATCGCGCCTCGCGACGCCACCGAAGAGAAGCTCGCGGACGTCTTCGCCCAGGTCCTGCGCGTGGAGCGCGTGGGCGTCCACGACGACTTCTTCTCGCTCGGAGGCCACTCGCTGCTGGCCACACAGCTCGTCTCCCGCGTCCGTGCCGTCTTCGGCACGGAGCTGCCCCTCCGTGCCCTCTTCGAGGCCCCCACCGTCGCCGCCCTCGCCGAGCGTCTGCGCACCGTCACCGCTGGCTCACGACTCCCGCCGCTTCCAGTCGCCACCCACGAGGGCCCGCCGCCCCTGTCCTTCGCGCAGCAGCGGCTGTGGCTGTTGGATCAGCTCCAACCGGGCAGCGCCGCGTACAACATTCCCGCCGCCCTTCGCTTGAAGGGCCACGTGGACGTCGAGTCCCTGCGCCGTGCCTTCGAGACGCTGGTCGCTCGTCATGAGACGCTGCGCACCACCTTCTTCCAGCACCAGGGCCAGCCCGCGCAGCGCATCCACTCGCCCGGGACTTGGACACTGGCCCTGCTCGACGTGTCCTCGGTGCCCGAGGCCCAGCGGGAGGGAGAGGCACGCCGCCTCGCGAACCTGGAGGCCCGGCGTCCCTTCGACCTGGAGGCGGGGCCGCTCCTGCGCACGTCGCTGGTGCGCTTGGGTGACGCGGAGCACCTGCTGCTGGTGACGATGCACCACATCGTCTCCGACGGCTGGTCCATGAGCGTCCTCGTCCGTGAACTCACCGCGCTCTACGCGGCGTTCCATACGGATCAACTGCCCACCCTCGCGCCGCTGCCCGTGCAGTACGCGGACTTCTCCGTCTGGCAGCGCTCATGGCTCCAGGGCGAAACGCTGGAGACCCAGCTCGCCTACTGGAAGGAGAAGCTCACGGGAGCTCCCGCCGCGCTCGACCTGCCCACCGACCGTCCGCGTCCGCCCGTGCAGTCACATCGAGGCGCCGCAGTGGACATGCGCGTCCCCGCGCAGCTCTCCGAGGCCCTCAAAGCCCTGGCCCAGCGGGAAGGCGCCACGCCCTTCATGCTGCTGCTCTCGGCCTGGCAACTGCTCCTTTCGCGCTACTCCGGTCAGGACGACATCAGCGTCGGAACCCCCATCGCGGGTCGCACGCAGGCGGAGACCGAGGGCCTCATCGGATTCTTCGTCAACACGCTGGTGTTGCGTGCCCACGTCCAGCCGCAGGCGACCTTCCGCCAGCTACTGGCGCAGGTGCGCGGTACGACGCTCGCGGCCTACGAGCACCAACACGTGCCGTTCGAGAAGCTGGTGGAGACCCTCCAGCCCGTGCGCGACCTGAGCCGCAGCGCCCTCTTCCAGGCGATGTT
>NZ_JAIQDD010000053.1:0-19541 GCF_020036995.1 Corallococcus sp. AS-1-12
CTGCATGACGCGCGCTCCCCGCAGGCCCGGTGGCTGCTGGAGGGCTACTTCAGCCTCAAGCGGCAGGTGCTGGTGGAGCTGCTGGTCGACTGCTGTGCGAAGGCTTCGGACCGAGACTTGGACCGGCTGGGGAGCGCGTGCTTCCGGCTCCAGGACGCGGCGCGCTGGGAGTCGGGGACAACGTGCGCCCAGGCGGAGTTCGAGTTGCTTCGGGAGGCGGCGCGCGTGGCGGAGCGACCCGGGCATGTGCTCCTCGTCCAGTCCCTGCAGCGGGCCTTCATGGGAGGCGCCGCCCCTCTGCTGCCGCTGCTGGGCGGAGCCGCGCTGCGCGCGTGGGCCTCCCGTGCGATGGCATTCCTGCACGAGCGCGACGTGCGGGCGCTTCAGCTCGAATTGCCGGCGCTGATGAAGGCTTGTGATGAGCTCGTGCTGAATGCCTTTGCTCCTGCTCCGCAGAAGCCTGCGTCCCCCGAGGTGCTATCCGCTCAGGAGAACCTTTTCGGTGCGCCCGCACCGGTCAGCGGTCTACGCCCTGGCATCGAGGAACCTGGCGCCTGCGATTCCTCGCCGCCCACTGCGCGGGCTGTTGCGCTGAAGGATTGCCCCTGTGTCGAGGTGCGTGCATCCGGCACCGCCGCGCAAGACGAAGCGCTGGAGGCATGCGCATGCGCCGAGGTTCGTGGCGCCGACAGTTTCGCGTCAGCCTCTGCGCAAGATGGTTCGTTGGAGGCACGTCCGGGCACGGAGAGTCATGGTATCCGCGTTCCCTCGCCTACCAACGCGTTGGATGAGACGCCGGAGGTATTCCCAAGCGTTGAGGCTCATGGCTCCTGCTGCGTCGCGCCCATCGCAGAGGAAACCGAGCCGCTTGGACTTGCACCTTGCTTCGATGTTCAGACCCTCCGTGTAGAGACGGACGGCGTGCAGTCGCGGTCTTCAGCCGCCCCGGTGACTGGCTCCGGTGGGGCAGGTGGAGAGTGCGCGGGGCAGGATGTGATGGGGGCGGCTTGGGGAAGCCTGTCAGACAGTCAGACAGGTCTTGGTGCTTCGCCTCAGGAGGGTGGCCTCCGCAGCCCGAGGATCCTCCCTCGGGTTCCCGCTCAAACCTCCGTGGAGCGTTTCGCAACTTGGGCGAGGCGCTTCATGGGTCCCTGGGCTTCCCTGGCCCGCTGGACCGTGCGCTTGTGGTGTTGCTCTGTCTGTCCTCCAGGCCCTCCGGCATGAGGCGCTCCAGTGGCGCTCGTGCTCCGGTGGCCGCACCTGTTCGGGCCTTGCTGCCGCTCAGGATGTGTTCGCGAACTCCTGGCGGTGCGTGGCTAGAAGGCGCCGGACAGGCCCACCATCTGGGTCCCGACCATCGGGTTGAGTGACACCGAGGACGCCCGAGCAGTGGTGGGCTTCGTTTCATCCACGCGGCCGTGCAGCAGCAGGGGCACCGCGACACCGAACGCGGTGCCCATCACGGCGCCCGTGAGCACGTCGGAGAGGTAGTGCTTGTCCGCGCCCATGCGCAAGAGGCCCACGGAGGCGGCGAGCGGCAGGCCCACGCCCCAGATGACGGCCTGGTGCTTGTACCCGCGCATCGAGGCGACGGTGCCGGCGGACACGGCCAGGGAGAAGGCCAGGTTCGTGTGACCGCTGTAGAAGGACAGGTTGTTGTCGTTGGGGTGCGCGGTGAGGCCCCTTTCCTCCTCCGGGAGGACGTGGACGAATGGACGCTCGCGGCCCACGGCGAACTTCACCGCCTGGTTCGCGACGGAGGCGAGGACGGCGCTCTGCACCATGATGGTGGCGTCCTGGGCGAAGAACTCCGCGGAGGCGCCACTGCTGTGCCCCACGGCGTACTGGGTGCCCAGGATGGCCAGCGGCATGCCCGCGAACCCGATGATGTTGCTCCAGGTGTCCGCGCGCTTGCGGGACGCTTCCGTGCTGCCCGCGATGCCTCGGCCCCAGCGGTCCAGGCGGTTGAGCCGGTCGGTGCCGTCAGGAGCGCGGTCGCACCAGCGGCACTGCGCCGGGGCCAGGTCGTCCTTGAACACCGTCTCGCTGGAGATCCACAGCACCCCCGCGGCGCCGGTGATGATGCCGTCGCGGGTCCAGTTGAAGCGCAGCGCGCGCGGAGCATCGGAGGTGTCCTGCGCGGCGGCGGGGGACAGCGGCGCCAGCAGGAGCAGACAGAAGGTGGCGAGGGTCCGATAGGAAGGAAGCATGGGGCGGCGAAGCATAAGGGCGCTCCACCCTTTTCCCGCAATCCAGGTGTCGTGTGCTCAACGCCCCCCGGCCTCGTCCTCTTCAAAGAGCCGAGCCAGGAAGTCGCCCGCCCGGGGCCATTACCTCGGGCGGGGTTCGCCGGGCCTGGGACCCCATCCGCCACGGCGCGCCGCGTTCCAGGAGTGCTCGCGGAGGAAGGGGCTCTGCGGACCGGCCTCAAGCTCCGGGTGGACCATCGGTCCCACGAACCGGGTGATGCCGAAGCTCGCTCGGGCCGCATGGGGGGATGGCCACGCTGCTGTGTGACGACGAAGGTCTCCGGGGTGCGTACCGCGGATTCACTGCGGCGGCGTTCCGGAACCTGTCCGGCTGTCGGACAGGTTCAGCGCCCCGGACGCGTCCAGCCGGAACTGGGGTGTCCACAGGTCGGGCGGAAAGGCTCGCCGCCTTGGACTTCCCGGGTTCCGAGGGCGGCAGGCGAGCGGACAACGGGCCAGGGTGTGGGAATGCGCAGAAAGGAGCATGAAAACGGCGCCCCTGGCCGTTCTAGAGTCCTCGCCCCGCATGTCCCGCCCTGGTCGCACACTCCACGTCTTCCCTGATGCCGCGCGCCGCCAGGCTGCCCTGCGGGCGGAGCGGCGTGCGCGGGGCATCGCCGTGGGGACCCAGTTGCTCACGTGGGACGACTTCGTCCACGCGCTGGGTGGGGCGCGCGAGCTCAACCGTCGACCCTGTCCCGCGATGACGGCTCGCGCCGTGGTGGCCGGCCTGGGCGCCTCACTGGGTCCCACGCCGTTCGGTGACTACGTGCGCGAGCCCGCCTTCGCCCGCGCCGCGGCGGACGTGCTGCTGGACCTGAAGGCGGGCCGGCTCTCCGCGCGCGAACTCCAGGACGCCGCGGAGGTGCTGCCCCCGGAGCGCCGGACCCGCGCGCGGGTCCTCGCCCGGCTCTATCACCTGTACGAACAGCGGCTGGCGGAGCTGGGGCTCGCGGACCGCGAGGACGTGCTCCGGGGCGCTCGCGAGGCGCTGGACCGGGGCGCGTGGCCCTCGGGCTGGGACGGGGTGACGGGGCTGGTGCTCCACGGCGTATACGACGTGCGCCCGTCGAAGCTGGAGCTGCTGATGGGGCTCGCCTCGGCGTGCGAGGCCCGGCGCGTGTCGCTGCGCGTGGAGACGCCGGTGGGCGGCTCGCCGGTGGCGGACGCGGCGCTCGCGGCGCTGTTCCGCGCCTTCGAGAACCGGGGCGAGACCATGCCCCACGTGGACCTCTTCAAGGCGGACGTCACCTTCGAGGGCCGCCCCTTCACCGACCTGGGCCGGCACCTGTTCTCGCCCCGCGCCGCTCGCGACGTGCTGAAGGGCGCCGTGGACGGGCTGTCCGTGTGGAACGCGACGAACGCTCGCGAGGAGGCCCGCGTCGTGGCCCGCGACGTGCGCCGCCTCATCGACGCGGGCAGCGCGCCGGGCGACATCGCCATCGCGTACCGGGACCTGGGCCCGGAGGCGGGCTGGCTCGCGGAGGCCCTGGGTGAACTGGGCGTGCCGGTGCGCCTGCCGTGGGGTGAGCCGCTCGCGCTCGCGGGGCCGGTGCGGCTGGCGCTGGAGCTGCCGGTGCTGATGGAGGACGGCTTCCCGGCCGAGCGCGTGGCGGAGCTCGTCTCCAGCCGCTACGTGCCCTCGCTGTCGCGCGGTGGGCCGGATGCGCCCGCGACCCTCTTCGCGCTCGCCGCCGCGCGCGACGACCGCCTGGGCGCCACGCGCGGCAAGGGCGCCTACGACGTGCGCCTGGACGGGCTCGCGCGCCGGATGGCCGCGCAGGGCGGCAAGCGCAAGGAGGACGCGGTCAAGGTGATGGCCGTGCGCGCGCTGCGCGACCGCGTGATGCGGCTCATCGACGAATGCCGCCACATCCCCCAGGAGGCCCCCGCCGCGGAGTCCATCGCCGCGTGGTGGAAGGTCGTGGAGCGGCTGGGCCTGCTGGACTCCGCGGGGCCCCTGGAGGCTCGCGAGGCAGGGACCCTGGGCGCGCGCATCGAGGACGCGAGGGCCCGGGACGACGCGGCGCTCGCGGCGTTCTGCCAGCGGATGGAGGCGCTGCTGCGCTCGCTGCGCGCCGTGGGCGGAGGCCCCCGCATCACCCGGCGCGTGCTGGGCCGGTGGCTGGCGGACGCGCTGCGCGACGTGCACCTGCCCGCGCGAGGCCCGTCCACGGGCGCGGTGGAGGTGCTGGACCTGGCGGAGGTGCCAGGCCGCACCTTCCGGCACCTCTTCGTCGCCGGGCTCACGGAGGGCCGGCTCCCCGGGAGGGATCCGCCGTCGCCGCTGTTGGGAGACGCGGAGCGCGTGGCGCTCAACCAGCACCTGACCCGGGACGTGTTCCGCCTCACCGGCGGCGAGTTCGATGACCGCGCGCCCTGGCGCCTCACGGAGGACCGGCTGCTCTTCGCCAGCGCGCTCGCGGCGGCGGAGGGCTCGTTGAGCCTGTCGTTCGCGGTGAAGGCCGCGGGGGGACAGGAGCAGGTGCCCTCCGCGTTCCTGGAGGAGGTGCGCCGGCTCACCGCCCACAAGTGGTCCACGCGCACGCTGCCCCCGGTGCTCCCGCTGGACGAAGTGCTCACGCCGTCCGAGCTGCGGCGCACCGTGGCGCTGGAGGCGCTGGCGGGCCTGACGTTCCCCGCCTTGCGCGTCACGGAGCCGGACCCCGCGGGGCAGGTGCTCAAGGACCGCTTCGGCACGGACGACTGGTTCCGCAGCGCGCGAGAGCTGGCCCACATGGAGGCCGCGCGCCTGCGCTTCTTCGGCCGCGAGGACGAGCGGCCCGGCGAGTTCACCGGCGGCGTGCAGGGCCCCCAGTTGGAGCAGAAGCTGCGCGACACGTTCCACTTCGGCCTGGAGCGCCCGCTGTCCGCGAGCGCCCTGTCGAAGTTCGGCAACTGCGGCTTCCAGGGCTTCATCGCGTACGGCCTGAAGGTGGCCGAGCCCGTGGTGGCCCACGAGGAGTTCGATGCCCGGGGCCGAGGCACCTTCTGGCACCGCGTGATGGAGGAGGTCTTCCAGGCGCTCAAGGAGAAGAAGCTCCTGGGCCAGGCGCCGGAGGACATCCCCGAGGAGGTGCTGGAGAAGGCGGTCAAGAAGGCCAGCCGGCACTTCGCGGAGCTGCACCACGTGGGCCACCACGAGCTGTGGAAGCTCGCGGGGGAGAAGGCCCAGGCCATGGCCCGGCGCATCCTCGCGGATCCACGGCACGGCCTTCCGTTCGACCCGCTGGTGCCCGAAGGCTTCGAGCTGCGCTTCGGCCCCGCGGCCGACGACAAGCGCTGGAGCGACGTGAAGCTGATGGTGGCGGAGGACGCCATCGTCTTCGAGGGGCAGATCGACCGGCTGGACACGGCCGGCGCGGAAGTGGGCGTCATCGACTACAAGACGGGCCGCCTGGACAAGCGCACGCTCAAGGAGAACCTGCTGCGTTCGGACTTCCAGCTCCCGCTGTACCTCTACGCCGCGCGCGAAGCGGGCCACGTGGGCGCGAAGAACGCGGCGTGGTTCTCGCTGCGCACGGGCGACGCCATCCACCTGTCCTCCGTGCTGCCGCCCGCGGAGCTGGAGGACCTGCTGTCCACCGACCCGGAGGTGCGCCAGCGCGTGGCGGACGCCGCCGGCCTCAACCTGCCCAATGCGGTGGAGTCGCTGGTGCGTCAGCTCCGCAAGGGCGACTTCCCGGCGCGGCCCAATGACTGCGGCAAGTGCGGCTACCGCGCGGTGTGCCGCATCACCGAGCGCCGCATCTCGGACGAGGGGAGCGGATGAGCGACACCGCGCCCCACATGCTCGCGCTGGAGAAGAACCTGGCCCTGATGGCGGGCGCCGGCGCGGGCAAGACGTACAGCCTGGTGACGATGACGCTGCACCTGTTCGCCGGAGCGCGGCAGGCGGAGCCGCTGCGTCCCTCCCGGCTGTGCATGCTCACGTTCACGGACAAGGCCGCCGCCGAAATGCGCAAGCGCGTCCGCGAGCGTCTGGACGCGCTGGCCCAGGGTGACGTCCCGCCTGACGCGGAGAAGGACCTGCGCGCGTCGCTCGCGAGGCTGGAGCGCCCGTTCCCCACGCAGGACCAGTGGCGCAAGGTGCGCGAGGAGCTGGGCGCCGCGACGGTGGGCACGTTCCACTCGCTCTGCGGTCAGCTCCTGCGCCGCGCGCCGCCCGCGGTGGGCATCGACCCTGCCTTCGAGGTGCTGGACGAGCTGGAGGCCGCGGGCCTGCTGGAGGACGTCACCGAGCGCGTCGTCCTGGACGCGCTGGAGGGCGGCGACGCGCGCGTGCGCGAGCTGTGCGCGGAGCTGGGCTTCTCCGGTTCGGGCTTCTCCGACGGGCTCGTGGCCGCGCTGATGGACGTCTACGGCACGCTGCGCGAGGAGGGCCTCAAGGCCGCCACGGCGCGCGTGGGCGACGGCGTGGCGGACAAGGCGCAGCTCGAAGCCCTCATCGAGGATTGCCGCCGCCTGTGCCTGGACGCCCGTGCCCAGGACACCAAGGGCGAGTGGAGCGGGCTCTTGAACGCGTGCGAGCCCGCGCTGAAGGGCATGACGCCGGACACGTTCATGCAGCCGGGCCACTTCCCGCTGCTGCGCTCCGTGCTGCTGTCGGAGCCGCGCAACCTGGTCAACCTGCGCAAGGGCGCGGGCGCGTGCCTGAAGGAGCTGCTCTGGAAGGTGAAGGGCAAGAGCGACGGCTCCGTGCGGCGGCTGGAGGATGCCTACGCCGCGTGGCGCACGGCGCCCTTCGAGGCGACCTTCCGCGACCTGTTGACCCGGGTGGAGGAGCGGCACGACGCGGAGCTGGCCCGGCGCAACGTGTTCGACTTCACCTCGCTGCTGGTGAAGGCGCGAGACCTCCTGCGCGACCATCCGGAGTTCCGTCAGCAGGTGCAGGAGCGGCTGGGCGCGCTGCTGGTGGACGAGTTCCAGGACACCAACCGGCTCCAATTGGAGCTGGTGCTGCTCCTGGCGGAGAAGCGCGAAGGCGGCCCGCGCGAGCTTGCGCCGGACGCGGACCTCGTGGGCTCGCTGCCCCTGGAGCCCGCGTTCCTGTGCGCGGTGGGTGACCGCAAGCAGTCCATCTACGAGTTCCGTGGCGCGGACGTGTCCGTGTTCAAGGTCCTCGCGGACAAGATTGAAGCCGAGGGCGGCATGCGCGGCTTCCTCCAGAACAACTACCGCTCGCTGCCCGGGGTCCTGTCCTTCTTCAACCGCGCGTTCGCCGGGCTGCTCGTGGCGAAGGAGGCCACGCCCCGCCCCTTCGAGGTCGTCTATGAACCCCAGACGGACGACCTGTCGCCCACGCGCCCGGACCTGGCCGAAGGGCCCGTGGTGGAGCGGCTCACGCTGCCGGAGGCCGACACCGCGCCGGAGCTGCGCGAGTCCGAGGCGGACGCGGTGGCCCGCAGGCTGCGCGTGATGCTCGCGCCGGGGGCGCCGCCCACGGTGATGGCGGAGGACAAGAAGGGCCTGCGTCCCGCGCGCGGCGGCGACGTGGCCATCCTCTTCCGGACCTTCACGCACCTGGAGGAGTACCGGCAGGCGTTGATCCGCCACGGCGTGCCGCACCGGGTGCTGCGAGGCCGCGGCTTCTACGGGGCCCAGGAGGTGCGCGACCTCGCCTCGTTGCTGGCGCTGCTCGCGGACGCGGACGACGCGCTGGCGTTCGCCGCGGTGCTGCGCTCGCCGCTGGTCGGCCTGTCGGACGCGTCGCTGTTCCGGCTCGCGGGGGACCTGCCGCTGTCGCTTGGCTCACCCCGGCTGGTGGATGAAGAGGTCCGCGCCGCCATGTCCGCGCGCGAGCAGTCGCGGCTGGGGCGCTTCCTGGAGCTCATCCCCGTGCTGCGGCGCGAGCGGGACCGGCTGGGTGTGCATGCCCTCTTGCAGGCCGCGCTGGACGCGACCGGGTATCGCGAGGCCCTGGCGGGCTCTCCCTACGCGGAGCAGGCGAGCGCGAACGTGGAGAAGCTCCTGTCGCTGGCGGCGCGCCGGGACGAGCGCGGTACGGGCGGCTGCGTGGCCTTCGCGCGCGAGCTGCGCCAACTGGCGGACTCCGACCCCAACGAGGCGCAGGCGGACCTGCTGGACGAGGGCGACCCTCGCGCCGTGCAACTGCTCACCATCCACCGCGCCAAGGGCCTGGAGTGGCCGGTGGTCATCGTCCCCGGGATGGGCGGACGCCGCCGCACCACGTCCGCCCGGGCCTACTTCGAGCGCTCCTTCGGCCTGGCCCTCCGGCCGTGGATGCCGGACTCGCTGGACACCTTCACCTCCGAGCGCTTCGAGGCCGTGCGCGCCGAGCTGAAGGCCCGCGAGGACGCCGAATACCTGCGCCTGCTCTACGTGGCCCTCACGCGCGCCAAGGACCTGCTCGTGCTGTCGGGTGGCGAGGAGAAGCGCGCGGGCACGGACACGTGGTGGCACCGCGTGGACCGCCGGCTGGACGCGGATCCGGACCTGCGCGCGCTCGCCAACGACGTGGACGTGGAGCAGTTGCCGCCGCCCGCGGATCCGGAGCCGCCCACGCAGGAGCAGCTCGAGCAGGCGCGGATCCGCCTGGAGTCCGCGCTGGAGCGGATGTCCGCCGAAGCCTCCGAGGCCCGTGCCGCCGCCGTGTTCACCGACGCGCCCGCCGTCGCCTCCGTGCGCGCGGTCCAGGACTTCCTCACCTGCCCGCGCCGCTACCACCAGCTCCACCGGCTGGGCCTCGCCGCCGGATCCGAACCCTGGGAGGCCCCCGTGCGCGCCGCGCCCCTCTTCGTGGAGCCCGACGGCTGGCTGCCCGTGGAGCGTCCGGACCAGCTCGTCACGCGGCTGCTGCGCGAGGTGGACCTGTCGCTCGCGGGACCGGACGCGGAGGCCTCCGAGCGGCGCGCGCACCTGGAGAACCTGCTGCGCGGCGCGGGCCGGGATCCGGACGAGGACGACCTGGGCGAGGTGCTCGCCACCGTGGAGCGCTTCCTGGACACGACATTCGCCCGCCAGCTCGCGGCGGCGCCCGCGTCCACCGTCCACCGGGGCCTGGACTTCGTGCTGGACCTGGATGACAGCGCCAGCGTGGAGGGCGCCGTGGATCTCCTCTGGGAGTCGCCGGACGGCGAGGCCGTGGCGGTGCTCCTGCGCCCGGGCGCCCGCCACCCCCTGGGCCCGGCCGCGTGCGCCCATGAGCTGACGGCCCTGGCCCTGGCGTCCGCGCGGATGGTGCGCGACGGAGTGCTGGTGCGGGTGGGTGTGGCCTTCCTGGGAGACGCCTCTCCGGAGCCGGAATTCCTCCCGGCCGGACCCGCCGACGCCAAGGCGGTGCGCCGGCTGGCCGAGGGCGTCCGGGCGCTTGTCCAGGCTGAAATGTCGCGGGCATGGCCGGGGTGGGACAAGGCGGCCTGCCAGGCCCTTCACTGCGGCTTCGCGGAACACTGTCACCCGGCCCCTCCCGCGTGCTAAGCGGCGGGCACCATGCCGAACGTCGTCGTCATCGGAGCGCAGTGGGGAGATGAGGGGAAGGGCAAGGTCGTCGACCTTCTCACCGAGCACGCCCAGGTGGTCGTCCGTTTCCAGGGCGGCAACAACGCGGGCCACACGCTGGTGGTGGGCGGGCAGAAGACCGTCCTGCACCTGATTCCGTCCGGCATCCTTCACCCGGGCAAGACGTGTGTCATTGGCAACGGGGTGGTGGTGGATCCCGCCGTCCTCGTCCGGGAGATTGACGCGCTCAAGCCGCGCGGCTTCCTCAAGGATGACGCCCAACTGCTCATCTCCGACAACGCCCACGTCATCTTCCCGTGGCACAAGCTGCTGGACAGCTTCCGGGAGAAGGCGCGCGGCGGCAGCGCCATCGGCACCACGGGGCGGGGCATCGGCCCGGCGTACGAGGACAAGGTGGCCCGCCGGGGCATCCGCGTGCGCGACCTGCTCCACCCGGAGCGCCTGCGCCGCCGCATCGACGAGCGGCTGCCCGCCGCGCTGGAGGAGCTGAAGGACCTCTGCGCCCGGGCGGGCGTGGACGTGCCGACCCTGGAGACGCCGCAGATCCTGGCGGAGTTCTCCGCGCTGGGCGAGCGGCTGCGCCCCTACGTGCACGACGTGTCCCTCTTCCTCTCCGAGCAGGTCCGCCGCGGCGCCCGCATCCTCTTCGAGGGCGCGCAGGGCACGCTGCTGGACGTGGACCACGGCACCTATCCGTTCGTCACCAGCTCCAACTGCGTGGCGGGCAACGCCGCGGTGGGCTCGGGCCTGGGCCCCACGGCCATCGACAAGGTGATGGGCATCAGCAAGGCGTACACCACGCGCGTCGGCGGCGGCCCGTTCCCCACGGAGCTGAGCGACGAGCTGGGAGACCGGCTGCGCAAGGTGGGCGACGAGTTCGGCGCCACCACCGGCCGCCCGCGCCGCTGCGGCTGGCTGGACGGCGTGGTGCTGCGCTACGCGGTGCGCGTCAACGGCCTGTGGGGCCTGGCGCTCACCAAGCTGGACGTGCTCAGCGGCATCAAGACGCTCAGCATCTGCAACGCGTACGAGCTGGACGGCCAGCGCGTCACCGAGCTGCCCGGTGACTACGAGGACCTGGCGCGCGTGAAGCCCATCTACGAGACGCTGCCCGGCTGGGACGAGAAGCTCGCCGGCGTGCGCACCTTCGACGAACTGCCGGAGGCCGCCAAGCGCTACGTGCGCCGCGTGGAGGAGGTCAGCGGCGTGCCCGTGGTGTGCGTCTCCGTGGGCGCCGACCGCGGCGAGACGGTGCTCCTGCAGAACCCCTTCCGCAGCTAGGAAGGACGCAGGCCGCAGTGGTCCTGGCCCGCCGGGGGCCAGGACGGGAGAGGGACATGGTTCGCACGCGCAGGTTCCAGCTCGGGGTCTCGGCGGTGGTGTGGCTTGGCACGTTGGCGGTGCCGGCCTGGGCTCGGGCACAGCCCCCGGCCCCCGAGGCGAAGCCCGCTGCTCCGGCCGCGCGCGCCCTGGCCCCGGTGGAGCCCCAGCCCCAGCGCACGTCGCAGGCCGTGCTGGCGGCCACGCGGATCCGCGACGGGGACGCGCTGATGCGCGAGCGCCGCTACCGCGAGGCCGCCTTCGCCTTCCTCGACGCGGAGCACGCGGCGCCGGACCACGTGGAGGCGCGCTTCAAGCTGGGCAACGCGCTGGCGGTGCTCGGCTACTACGCGCGCGCCATCGAGGAGTGGGAGGCCGCCTCGCGCCTCACCCAGGACGCCGCCATCCGGCAGAGCGCGCAGGACAACATCACCCGCGCGCGCGTGAAGCAGGGCGAGCTCGGCGCGTCGCCGCAGGCCGTGGGGCAGCCGCCCGGTTCGGGCCCCGTGGCGGACACGACGCGGGCCCAGGCCCGCCGCGCCTACGAGCAGGGCGTCCAGCACATCAGCCAGCGCGCCTACGCGCCCGCGCTCCAGACGCTGACGCAGGCCCTGCAGCAGGAGCCGCTGCTGACGGTGGCGTACATCGCGCGGGGCAGCGCCAACATCGGGCTGCGGCGCTACGCGGAGGCCGCGGCGGACTACCAGTTCGCGCTGAAGCTGGAGCCGGAGGCTGCCTCGCCGCTGTACGGACTCGCGGAGGCGTACCGCGCGCTGGGCCGCAACCTGGAGGCCCGCGACCTCTACGAGCGCTACGCGCGCTCCACCGCCGCCGACGTGCGGCCCGAGCTGAAGGAGGAGTCCCGCCAGAAGGCCGAGCGCCTGCGCTGACCGCCTGCCCGGAGAGCAGACGGGCATCGTCCGAGGGACTGTCCGGCCCACTATTTTATAGGGCATGGACGGACGCGATCGGACGGTGGAGGGGAAGCAGCCGCACCAGGTCTTTCGCCCGCGCAGGGTGCTCGCCGCCGTGATGGCGGCGGCAGGCCTGTTATGGCTGGGCATCTTCGCCTGGCTGTTCCACTTCGACGGCGTGCCGTTACAGACGTTCCTGTCCGCGGCCTTCTTCGTCGTCTTCTTCGCGGTGGCCGTCACCTACTACGGCCGCACCCGCATTGAAGTGGACGCCCGGGGCATCACCTGCCGGGGCATGGTGCGCACCCGGCGCTTCTCGTTCGCGGACATCCGCAAGCTGGACGTCCTCCCCGGGCCGGTGACGGTCTACGCCATCCGGGGCAGCCAGGGCTTCGTGCACTTCACCAGCTTCTTCCGTCACCACCGCTACCTGGCCCGGCTCCTGGTGGAGCGCGCGGGCCTCTCGCCCCTGCCGGCGTAGGACACGCGCGCTTTTCAGCCTGTCGCCGCCACCAGGGCGGTGACGAGCAGCGCGCCCAGGGCCAGCGCGACGGCCCCGGCGATGATCCACCCCTCCAGGCGCCGTGGCCCTCCTTCGGGAGGCCGCGGCGCTGCTGCATGCGCGGGCTCCTCCACGATGGCCACTGGCCGGGGCGCGGGCCGCGCCTCCCCCGAAGCCTCATCGAACGCCGCCTGGAAGCGGAGCAGCGAGCGCCCCAGCTCCACGACGTCCCCGTCCGCGAGCGGCGCGGGGGCCTCCAGCCGCACGCCGTTGAGGAACACGCCGTTGGGCGTCCCCAGGTCCTCCAGCAGGAAGTCCGAATCCTCGCGGCGGATCCGCGCGTGCATCCGTGACACGGCCCGGTCGCGCAGCCGCAGGGCCGCGCCGTCGCCCCGGCCAATGTCCGTGCACGCCTCCGCGAGCGCGTGACAGCGGCCCACGTCCAGTCCGGTGAGGCAGGTGAGGGTGGCCGCGCGGGACGCCGGGACATCTGCGTCCATCAACAGGCCCTTGAGCACGGCGACCGTGCCCACGCCGCGCCCGGGAGCGTCAGGCTCGGCGAGCACGCGCAGGCACATGCCGTCCGGCAGGCCCAGCACCTCGCCGGGCACCACCAGGCGCGACACGCCGGGCAGCACGCGCACCGCGTTCACAGTGAAGCTGCGCACCGCCTCCACCATCAGCCGCCCGGAGCCGATGCGCAGGGTCAACAGCCCCGGAGGCAGTCCCTCCAGGTGGACATGGTCGTCGGGGCCACCGCCCAGGAGGTGGCGGCCCTCGGTCAGCTCGAACGGGGTGGGGGTGCCCAGGTGCTCGAATTCGAAGCGCATGCGGACGTCCGGCAGCAAGCGTCACGCCTGCCACCGGACGTCGCTTTTTCGCGAGGTTGCCCCCAGGCCCCATCCAGCCCCGGCCCCCCATGTCCGGAGGCCGGGACGGCGGTGGCCCTTGCTCCTGGCTAGAAGGTGGCACCCAGGTTGATGGTGCCCACGTAGCGGCCGCCGCTGCTGAACGTCTCGTCGCCGCCCAGGTCCACGTCGGACGGCGGCACGGTGAGCGCGAACTCCTGGTCGAACAGGAAGTTGTAGTTCACGCGCGCGTCCGCGGTGAAGCTGCCGATGTGCAGGCGCAGCCCCGCGCCCACCGGCACGTTGCCCACCGTGTCGTCCTGGAAGCCCAGGGCGGCGGAGCGCACGTTGTAGCGGCTCAGGCCCAGGCCGCCCATGACGTACGGCTGGAGCGGCGTGGCCGTCAGGCCCAGCGTCACCGCCGCCTGCGCGCCGTTGCGCACGATGTCCGGCCCGCTGGTGTCCGTCGCCAGCACGCGGCTGTCGTTGAAGTTGCTGATGGCGCCCGTGTAGCCCAGCTCCAGGCCCAGCACGTTCGTCGGCTTGATGGCCACAGTCACGCCGTAGGCCAGGCCTGGATCAATCTGGTCGCGCAGTCCGCTGGTGTAGCCCTCCACACCGCCGCCCACGAGGAACGTCAGGCCGCGCATGTCCGCCGACCTGCGCAGCTCCGTCGAGGCCGCCTGCGCGGAGCCCGCCGCCAACACCGCCACCGCCGCCGCGCCAGCCAACAATCCCTTGCTCATATGGTCCCCTCCCTGTGTTGGACTGGAAGGTGGGGTGTACGTGGGTCCATGCCAAGCGGGCCTCGGGGGCCCGCAGGCTCGGCCGCCCTCCCTTGCGGACGGGTTGCCCAGACACAGGAAGCGCGCTGCCCCACCCGAGGAAGAACGCTTCCCAGGAGACGGGGAAGGGTAGACTCCGCGCCTTCGATGCGCCTCCGCTCCCTTGCCCTGGTCCCGTTGCTGTCCTCCGTCCTGTTCGTGGGTGGTGCCTGCCGCGATGAGCAGGCGGGCCCCGCCCACCGCACGCCCAAGCTGCCCGCGCCCACGACGTCGCGGACGCTCGACGCGGCCCCGGAGGGGCTCACCTTCCGCAGCGGCGCCACCTTCGCCGGAGGCGCCATCGTCTACCTGGGCGCGCGCGTGACGCCGGAGCAGCCCACGGCGGGGCAGCCGGTGCGCATCGCGCACTACTTCCAGGCCGTGCGCCCGCCACCCCAGGGCTTCCACTTCTTCACGCACGTGGTGGAGCCGGAGAGCGGCCAGATGCTGGCCAACGCGGATCACGAGTTCCAGGACGGCGCCGCGCCGCTGGAGACCTGGCCCGTGGGCCGGGTGCTGGAGGACGTGCACACCGTCTCCATGCCCGCCACGCCCGCCCGGATCGTGCTGGGCTTCTGGAAGGACGACGAGCGGCTCGCGGTGGATGATCCGCGCATGCAGTTGGGGAACAACCGCGTGCGCGGCCCGCTCCTGGGCGGCGAGCCTCCCGCGCTGCCGGAGTACACCGTCACGCGCGTGAAGAAGGCGCCGGTGGTCGACGGCGCGCTGGACGACGAGGCCTGGAAGGGCGCGAAGCCGGTGACGCTCGTGGGCAGCTTCGACGGACGGCCCGCGCGGCTGCGCACCCAGGCGCGCCTCGTCTACGACGACGCGAACCTGTACGTGGCCTTCGACGTGGAGGACCCGGACCTCTGGGGCACGATGCGCAACCGCGACGACTCCATCTACGAGCAGGAGGTCGTGGAGGTGTTCCTCGACGCGAACGCGGACGGGCGCACGTACAACGAGCTGCAGGTGTCCCCCCACAACGTCATCTTCGACGCGTACTTCCCCGCGCGGCGCCAGGGCATGGACCTGTCGTGGGACTCAGGCATGAAGACGGCGGTGAAGGTGCGCGGCACGCTGGACGACGCGTCCGACCGCGACGAGGGCTGGACGGTGGAGATGGCCATCCCGTTCAACCGGCTCGCGGAGGTGCCGCACGTTCCGCCCCAGCCGGGCGAGCGCTGGCGCTTCAACCTCTACCGGTTGGAGCACCACGGCCGCCGGCAGGTGGAAGGCCAGGCCTTCTCGCCCCTCTTCATCGGGGACTTCCACGCGCTGCCGCGCTTCGGGTGGCTCGTCTTCCAGTAGTCCGGTGCGTCAGGCGTGGGGCGAGATGTCCCACGGCGCGTCCGCCACGGAGCGCTCCGCCGGGTCGCCCAGGAAGCGCACGAAGCCCCGGGCCTCCAGCGTGTCGACGAGCTCCTCGGCCTCCAGCTCGGAGAACCGGTTGTCCCTCATGTCCAGCAGCAGGTCGCGCATGAGGGACTTGCCGCGCAGGTAGCCCACGGGCTCTCCCGGTCCCAGCCGGGCCTTGAGTTGGGCGGTGAGCTGCCGGAGATCCAGGTCGTCGGAGATCATCACCGCTCAAGCTGGGCCTGCTCCCCACTCCCGGCAACGGGGAGGGGCGCGGAATCCACGCGCGGCAGGAAGGACACCAGCCGGACGTCCTCGCCATCGCTCTCCAGGGTGATGGCCCCATCGCGGTCGGTGCGCCAGCACTCGGTGCCCAGGGCCCGGTAGCGCGCCTCCACCTCCGGATGGGGGAACCCGTAGCGGTTGCGCCGGCCCACGCAGAACACCGCGTGACGTGGCCGGGTGCGCTCCAGGAGCGGCGCGGTGGACGACGTGCGCGAGCCATGGTGCGGCACCTTCAACACCGTCACCGGGCCCAGTGACGCCTCGAGCGCGGCCTCGCCCTCCGCCTCCACGTCGCCCGCCAGCAGCACGGTGACGTCGCCATGGCGCACGCGCAGCACCACGCTCCGGTCGTTCGCGCCCTCCATCAGCTCCCGGTCCAAGGGCGGCCCCAGCACCTCCAGCGTCGCCTCTCCCAGGACGTACGCGGAGCGCCCTACCTCCACCTCCTCCACCGTGGCGCCCTTCGCGGCGGAGATGATCCGCCGGGACAGCGGCCCGTCCGCGCTCCCCGCGGAGAGCCACAGCCGTGCGGTGGGCACCTGGGCCAGCGTCGACACGAGCCCGAGCGCATGGTCCGGATGCGGATGGGAGAGCACCGCGAGGTCCAGCCGCGACACGCCCTCGGCCTTGAGGAAGGGCAGGACGAACCGCTCTCCGGTATCCGCGCCCTCTGGAACGCCGCCCGCATCCACCAGCGCGTGATGTCCCCGCGAGCGCAGCACCACCGCGTCCCCCTGGCCCACGGAGAGGAAGGTGATCCGCAGCGCGGGCTCTGGCGCGAGCACGGGCAGCAGCAGCGCGCCCAGCACGGCCCCCGGAACGAGCAGGCCCAGCCATCGCCAGCGGCCCGAACCCAGGGCCCAGGCGCCCAGCCCCAGCGCGTAGACCCCGCCAAGCCACGGCCCCAGGCCCGGCACCTCCACCGCCGCGAAGGGCACGGCCGCGAAGCCCCGCGTCAACACGAGCAGGAGCTCCGACGCCCAGGCCCCCGCCCACAGCACCGGCGTCGCCACGACTGGCGCCACCACGAAGAGGGCCGCGCCGCCCGCCGCGAGCCCGGTGAGCAGCCCGCAGAGGGGCAGGGCGACGATGTTGGACACGAGCCCCGCCAGGCTCACCCGGCCGAACGCCGCCGCCACCACGGGCAGCCCGATGAGCGTCGCCGCGCCGCTCGCGCACAGCGTCTGCGCCACGGTCTCACGCGCCTCGGCGGCCCACCGCTTCAGCCGCCGGGGCTCGGAGGGAGCCGGCCGCTCCAGGGGCAGGGCCTCGCGCAGCGCGGGCGACAGGAGCACCAGCCCCAGCACCGCGAGGAACGACAGCCGCAGGGACAGGTCCACGACACTGGAAGGCGCCCAGGCCACGAGCACCAGCGCCGCCAGCGACAGGCCATTCAGCCCATCCGCGCGCCGCCACAGCGACAGGCCCAGCAGCACCGCTGACGCCATCACCGCCGAGCGCACCGCGGGCGCCTGGTTCCCCGTGAAGAGCACGTAGGCCCAGACGAAGGGCACCGCCGCTGGAGCCGCCCACCGCCGCGCCTCCAGCGTCCGCCAGCGTCCGCCCAGCCGCACCAGCCCCCGCCTGAGCAGCGCGAGCGTCATCAGCGCGAGCGCCGCCACGTGAAGCCCGCTGACGCTGAGCACATGCGCGAGCCCCGCCCGCGAGAACGCGTCCTCCCAAGAGGCGTCCAGGTCCGCGCGCTGCCCGGCGGCCAGCGTGAGGAACAGCGCCGCCGCGTCCGCCGAGGGCGCCACCCCGTGCACCGCCGTCGTCAGCCGCCCGCGCACGTCCTCCAGCGCGAGTCTCCACGAGGGGGCAGGGGACAGCGCCAGCACGCGCCCCGGGACGAACCCGCCCGTGAAGGCCACGCCCTGTCGCCGCCGCGCCGACGAGAAGTCCCGCTCGCCCGGATTCGAAGGAGGCGCATCCGGCACGAGCCGCGCTTCCAGGCGCACGCGCTGGCCGGGGTGCAATTCCAGACCTTCACCCCGCCCTGAAAGGCTGACGCGAAAGCGGGCGGCGGTCGGAGGTCCTGGAACGGGCCCCGCGCGGGCCACCGCGAGCCGCAGCCTCAAGGCTCCATCGAAGCGCTCCACGCGCTCCAACTCACCTTCCAGGACCGCGCCGCCGCCTTCCTTCAGGGCAGGAGGGACATCGACCCGCGCCTCCAGGGCGGAGAGCCCCGCGCCCGTCAGGGCCAGCGCGCCGAGCACCGCCAGGTGCGCTCCAGGCAACGGGCCGAGCGCCAGGCCCAACCCTCCCAGACAAAGCGCGCAGAGGAGAAATACCCCGGCGAAGCTCTCTGTTCCGGTTGGCCAAAGGGCGCCGAGCAAGAGGCTCAGCGCTGGAAAGAATAACGGACGCGCACCCAGGTCGCGCCACGAATAACGAACCAACACCCACCCCCACCCACCGCCCCGTCCGTCTCGCGGCGCTCACACACCGAGCGACACCGCACACAAAACCGGACACCGTAGTGCGGCAGTCATCGGGTGGTCAAGGCGATTTCGTTGCCCGTGGATGTGGTTTGTGGTAGTAGTGGCTGGCGTGAAGGCCGGGGTCGAAGCTTTCTCCAAGGAGGCAGTTAGTGCAGACCAGCTTCAAGACTGGTGACAAGGCGGTTTATCCGGGCCAGGGCGTCGGTGAGGTGATGGGCATCGAGCACACCGAGGTCGCCGGGCAGCGCCAGTCGTTCTACGTGCTGCGCATCCTGGAGAACGGGATGCGGATCATGATCCCGATCAACAAGGTCGGGTCGGTCGGCCTCCGGGAGATCATCAGCGAGGAGGACGTCAAGCAGGTCTACTCCATCCTCCGCGAGAAGGACATCTCCGTCGACTCCACCACGTGGAACCGCCGGTACCGCGAGTACATGGAGAAGATCAAGACGGGCTCCGTCTTCGAGATCGCCGAGGTGCTCCGCGACCTGTACCTGCTCAAGGGTGACAAGGACCTGTCGTTCGGCGAGCGCAAGATGCTGGACACGGCGCGCTCGCTGCTGATCAAGGAGCTGTCGCTGGCCAAGGACTGCTCCGAGGAAGAGGTCGAGTCCGACCTGAAGAAGATCTTCAACCTCGCCTGAGTCCCCGCGTGACGCGCGGCCGAGAGGCCGCCGTGTCCGCCCCCCGCGCCCCGGGTTCCCTCGATGGAATCCGGGGCGTCGTGTTTCCGGAGCCCCACTCCCGTTGGGCCACCCGCCAGCGGAGCAGCGCACGAACCTGTCCGACAGTCGGACAAGTTCAGGGCGCCGTGGCGGAAGGCGCCCCCGCCACCCGAGCAGCAAAAACCTGTCCAACAGTCCGACAAGTTTCGCCCCTGCATCCGGAGGGCCTCCGCCCCAGCCGAGCCCAGAAAACCTGTCCGACCGTCGGACAAGTTCAGGGCGGAGGGCGCTCCCGCCCACGCGCAGCGGAAACCTGTCCGACCGTCGGACAAGTTTGGACCCCTGCAGCCGGAGGGCCCCCACCTCAGCCGAGCCCAGAAAAGTTGTCCGACGGTCGGACAGGTTTGGACCCCAGATGCCGGAGGACCTCCGCCTCAGCCGAGCCCAGAAGCGTTGTCCGACGGTCGGACAGGTTTGGACCCCAGGTGCCGGAGGACCTCCGCCTCAGCCGGGCCGAGAAGAGTTGTCCGACTGTTGGACAGGTTTTGGACCACCAAGGCCAGGACCTCCGCCTCACAGCGGAGCCTGAATGAGGTGAGCAGACTGGGGTGTTGGAGAGGTGAGGAGGGAACACCATGTCCAACGGCCATTC
>NZ_JAIQDD010000054.1:0-19381 GCF_020036995.1 Corallococcus sp. AS-1-12
TCTTGCGATGTCACCCCACCTCTATGCGGCTCGTAGGACTGCTTATTCCGCGCAGACCTCCAGTCGGACAGGTTTCGGAAAACCACGTCCCGGCCCCAAGCCCACCCCGCCGGAGGCACAACGCGCGAACTTGTCCGACAGTCGGACAAGTTTCGGAAGATCGTCGCCCGGCCTCGGGTCCCCCTGCCGGAGGCACTCCGCACAAACCTGTCCGACAGTCGGACAGGTTTTGAAGCGCCGGGTCCCGAACCCCCGGTCCTGGTCGCCCGGTCGGGCCCGTGTCGGACGGGGGAGGTACAACCCTGGCTGCCTGCCCGGATGCGCCGCGCGGGCTCCGGGGCGTCATGCTAGAGGGCGGCGCATGAGCACGGACGTGGTGAAGCGAGCCGTCATCCGCGAGGCGCGGCCCGAGGACGACAAGGCGATTGGCGAGCTGTTGGTGGACGCCTACGTCACGCAGTACGCGAAGAAGCTGCCGGAGGTCGTCTACTCCGACGAGCGCAAGGCGTTCCTGCGCGACGTCGCCGCCAGACGCAAGGTGTGCACCATCCTGGTGGCGGACGTGGACGGAGAGGTCGCGGGCACGGTGGCCCTGTATCCGCCCGGCGCGCCCGGCACCGAGGCCTGGCTGCCCCGCACGGCGGACCTGCGCGCCCTGGCCACCTCGGTGCGCTATCACGGCCAGGGCCTGGCCCAGCCGCTGCTGGCGGAGGCGGAGGTCCTCGCGAAGCGCTGGGGCGTGGACGCCATCTCCCTCCATGTGCGCCGGGGGGCGGTAGGCGTCGCGCGCATGTATCAGCGCCGCGGCTACCAGCGTACGCCCGAAGGCGACATGGACCGCCTCCCGGACGTGTTCCTGGAGGCGTACCTGCTGCCCCTGAAGTGACGCATGTCAGGCGGGAACGCGTTCAACCGTAGTGAGCGCATCCCGTCTGACGCCGGAGGGTCCGCGAACGCTCGCGTGACCCGGGCACCGGAAGGGATCGCGCGCTGGAGTCGTGGCGTGCGCCCTGCCCCGGAAGGGGCGCCGGTCGGTACGCCGACCCCCACCCCGGTGTTCCCACCATGATGATCCCCATCCCCGAGCAGTCGCTCGTGTTGCTCCTGGGCCCCTCCGGCTCCGGCAAGTCCACCCTCGCGAACGCGCACTTCCTCCCAGAGGACGTGCTGCCCGGCACGGGCAACGAAACGAAGCTCCACGACGAGGTGGCGCGAAGGCTCGCGAAGGGCACGCTCACCGTCATCGACGGCGTCCCGCTCAGCGCCGAGTCCCGCCGTCACTACGTGACCCTGGCACGCGAGCACCACGTGGCCCTGGTCGCGGTGGCCATGGACACGCCGGAGGCGCTCTGCCTGGAGCGAAACCGCACGCGCTCCGGGTCGGCCAGTCCCAAGGCCCTGCGCAACCAGGTGCAGCAGCTCCAGAACGCGCTGAAGGGGCTGACGAAGGAAGGCATCCGGCACGTGCACATACTCACGCCGGACACGGTGGGCGCGGTGGCCTTCGAGCACCGCCCCCTGCCGAGCCACCGCCACGAGGAGCACGGCCCCTTCGACATCATCGGAGACATCCACGGCTGCTTCGACGAGCTGAAGGCCCTGCTGACGGAGCTGGGCTACACGGTCGCGCCGAGAGCGGACGGAGGCTCCGGCTTCGACGTGGGCACGCCCCACGGACGCAAGGTCGTGTTCCTGGGCGACCTCATCGACCGGGGGCCGCGCGTGACGGACGTGCTGCGCCTGGTGATGGGGATGGTGGAGGCGGGCACCGCGCTGTGCGTGCCCGGCAATCACGAGTTCAAGCTGCTCAAGAAGCTGCGAGGCAAGGACGTGCGCGCGGGACGCGGGCTCGCGATGACGCTGGAGCAACTGGAACGTGAGCCGCCCGGATTCTCCCAGGCGGTCGCCGACTTCATCGAAGCCCGCTCACCGCACTACGTCCTGGACGGCGGCCACCTGGTGGTGGCGCACGCGGGCCTGAAGGAGTCCATGCACGGCCGAGACACCCCGGAGGTGCGCGACTTCGCCCTCTACGGAGAGACCACTGGCGAGGCGGATGCCTACGGCCTGCCGGTGCGGGCCGACTGGGCCCGCGGCTACCAGGGGCAGGCGACGGTCGTGTACGGCCACACCGCCGTGCCGGAATCCGAGTGGGTGAACAACACCGTCTGCGTGGACACCGGCTGTGTGTTCGGAGGCAAGCTGACCGCGCTGCGCTATCCGGAGAGTGAACTCCTCTCCGTGCCCGCGCAGCGCGAGTACTGGAAGTCACGGAAGACGCTGAGCGAGACGAATTGAATGGCGTGGGGTTTGCTAATCACGCCTTCTTCAACTTCCAACGCATGAGCGCGCGTGGATCATTGCGTGCCCGCACCATAGAACCAGACAAGCTTGAGGTGGGACGCCAGAACGAGTGAGTGATCCAATTCGCGGGCACTCCCATGGCGTTTAGCCAACGAGGTTTGCCGGTCATTTCAGTCAGTAGAGTACGCACTGATGCGGCCCACTCTTCTCCGCCATGTGCCGAGCGCGTCAAATACCTGAGGATGCAAAGGATGGCATAGATACGCTTGTTGCTAAGGGCCGGCCAGTCAGGCGAACTCTTGGGGCTCAGCGGGCTGATGGCAAGTTCACGATTCCAAAGGCGACCGTGATGGGCGCAGACATTGCGTACATACGAGAGCGAATGAAGCCATGATCCAGCGACAGACTGGTGGACGTTCCAGCTCTTCAGTACCTGCTTTTGATCTGCAGTCCGCATCCCTTGGAACATCCTCGACAATGTACCGAGGGACATGACTTCAGAAGCCATCCAGATGGGAACCGTCGGAAAACCAATGTAGTTAGTCTGGTAGTGCTCAAGGAATTTTTCCTTCGCTCGCTCGATCTCCTTGCGCAACTCTTGGTGCCACTTGTCATGAGAGAAGCGAGGCGTGACGTCGAAGTTGGCGCCGTCTGCATGGGCGAATGCGCCATATGCATGACCGAAGGTGTAGGTGATAAGTGTTCGCGCGAGGATTTCGACCCGTTCGATTGCATCAAGGACAACGAGTCGAAGTCGGCGGTCGAACTCATAGAGTTCGAGGGCCTGATCGAAGGTAGTGCCTGCCTCGAAAATGGTGTCGCCCTTCTTGAAGGGGTACCAGTAGGCACTGAGGCGGTAATAGCTGATGCGTCCAAGCGCCGCTAAGGCACGGACTCTATCGGCAACAAGCATCCCCCGCTGCTCCAACTGAGTGAGCTGCTGTTCAAAGGTCAGAGCTGGCTTGGTGTATTGCTTACCCAGGCGATGGCCTTTCGACCCTGCCCCCCAGGGCACTCAATTACCGCGCAGATGATAACGGGGAGTCGGAGATAAAAAAACCCGCCAGAGGCGCGTAACTGAGATTCCAGTCAGAGGCGTGGCGGGTGTGTTGGGTGAATCATCAATCGCCTAGGCTCGATCGTCAAGGGCGGACGAGCACCCGCTCAAGCTGCCACCTGCTAGGTAGCATAGTTACTACTAGGGCTTGTGGTTCATATACGCATGTACCACAAGCGCATGCTTGATTGCCTCCTAGGCTACAGACGCCGTGTGGAGAATCATGCCGCCGCCGCGGTGACGCCGCCCAGGCTCCGGCGCGCCGCCTCCATGCAGTCGTCCAGGAAGCGCAGGTAGCAGTCCAGCCCGCGAGAGCCGAACGACGCCAGCCGCCGGCCCTCCTCGGGATGGGTGCTCAAGAGCCCCTCCATCATCCGCTCGTTGAGCGCGGTGTGGCCCACGTCCACCTCCGCGTGCTCGCGGAGGAAGGTGAGGGTGTCCAGCGTCCCCTGTCCCAGCACCTCACGCACGCGCGCCAGGATGCGCGGCACCAGCACGACGGCCAGGTGGCCCACCTCGTACTCGATGGCGGCCTGACCCAGCGGCAGGTCGCCGGTGATGGCCTCGTCGTGCACCTGCCGGTACTCGCGCATGGCGGCCGTGGGGGCCTGGGCGACCAGCGCATCCGCGTCCAATTGCTGCGAGTGGCTCGCGTTCCACTGAGCCGTCAGCACGCGCGCGTCCTGGAGGGTCATCAGGTGATGGCCGGCCTCGTGCTTCGCATGGGTGATGAGCTGCCGGCCCACCTTCTCCTGGCCCAGCGCGATGCAGCGCTCACCGGCGCCGCGGATCCATCCATCCACGGGCTCGGTCATGTACGCGCCCCGGGCGGACCACTCGATGAGGAAGCGCGCCATCAGGTCCGGCGCGATGTCCGGCGACAGGAGCGTGCGCACGACGGGGTCCGTCTCCAGGCGGGCGCGGGTGGGCTGAGCGTGCGGCAGGTACTGCGTCTGGATGAGGCTCATGACAGCTCCTTCTGGGGGTGGGAGAGCGGACGGGGAGCCGTCTGCTCGTGGATGTGCCCCAGGAACTCGGGAGCGAGGTCCGCGGGGATGAGCCACAGGAAGGGCTTCGCGTCCGGGGCCGCGTCATGCAGGCCTGCCGCCTCCACGTCGCCAGCCTCCTCGGCCAGGAAGGTGAACCCGTCGCGGCCCCGCTCCGCGAACCAGCGGCGAGCCCCCTCCATCAGCGCCGGATAGGCCCGCCGCGCCCGGGCGGACAGCGCGAACACCCGCACGGAGTCCAGCAACCCGAAGGGATTGGTCCCGGGAGCCCCCGACTCCAGGACGGCCACCGCCACCGGCTTCGCGCCCTCGCGAGCGACCAGCAGGCGCCGCTCACGCTCCAGGCCCACCGCCTGCCAGGCCCGCGTCGCGTCCCGCAGGTCCAGCGTCTCCAGGCGCAGGTCCAACGCCTCGGCGTAGCAGGCGGGCCGGGTGAGGGCGATCCGCTCCACCAGCAGCCGCCGCTCCGCCTCCGTCGCGGGCCCCAACTCCAGACCCGGCGTCAGCGGGGCAGGGGAAGGGCCACACCCGACGTCAATCATTCGCATCGGCAGCATCAGCGTCCGGCCCGTCGCGGCCATGCGCTCGGCGAAGCCGACGTGCGAGCGGTACGTGAAGGGCACGGTCGACTCGATGTACGCCGCGAGCCACCGGAACCCGCTGTCCCGCTGCGCGTGCTCCACGCAGTGCACGTACAGCTCGCGCAGCATCTGGCCCTTGAGGCGCTCGAACCGCGTGGCGTCCTGGCGCCGCGCCAACTGGTGCACCATCCACATGGAGCGGTAGGGCTTCATCGCGGAGAGCGTCGCCTCCACGCCGCGCTCGGAAGGCCACACCACCCCGGTGAGGACCGAGCCCATCGAACCGGCCCGGCGGCCCAGCTCGACGAAGCTCCGCCGCCGCGACTCGAAGTCCTCCGCGGCCCTGCCCGCCAGGTTGAAGTAGCCGGAGTCCATGAACAGCCGCCACTGCTCCTCCACCCGCGCCCCATCGGTGCACGTCGCCGGGTGAAGGGCCCGCGCCACCAGCGTCTGCCATTGCTCCGCGTCCTCGGGGGTCAGCGGCGTCACCTGAAGCCCGCACAGAAGCTCCCCATCGGCGCGGTCCGACACATGGCGCACCTCCCCGCGCAGCGACAGGGCGTCACCCGCCGCCGTGCGCAGCTCGATGGGCTGGAGCACCCGGCCCGGCGGAAGGCGTTCCCCGGCGCCCAGCCGCAGCGCCATCCCGTGCGGGGACACCTCCACCGCGTCGCGCTCCCGGCCCAGCCATCCCGGCAGCGGCAGGCGCACGCGCAGGTCCGGCGGCGCGGGAGCACGCCGATGTGCCCGGCGGCGCACCTGGATCAACTGACGCGGCTGCGGCGTCACCCACGTCCCCGGCTCCGCCGTCTCGCCGGACAGGAGCATCCGGTAGACGCAGCCATGGCCAGACACCTCCACCTCCCACGCGTCCGCGCCTGGATCCACCGTCAGCCCGGACCAGTGGAGCGCTCCGCCTTCCAGCTCCAGCGTCTCCAGCCGCAGCGGCGACGCCGAGCCTCCCCGCCGCAGCAGGGCGGGCGAGCCCAGCGCGGCGGCGGTGGCGAGGATGATGCGGATGCGCTCGGCGTCGGTGATGTCCCACCGGCGCTCCCATTCCAGGGCCGGTGCCTCGGACAACGGACGCGGCTGTGCGCGAGCGAAAGGCGCTCCCACGGTGGACTCTCCAGATGAATGACGTCGGGGGCGCGCGAATCACCCCGGTCTCCCGCGGATCCGCGCTTGAAAGGGATACGCAACCAGACGTCGGGTCGGGTCGTTCAATCCCTCCAGCCGCCTCGAACGACCCGGAGTCCGTCCGCCGGACACTCCTCCTTCCCTCCAAGGCACTGAAAACAAGAAACCTCCTGGGTTTCATGTGACACGAGGGTGCCCTCAGGGTGGGAAACGTGCGGACGCCCCGGGTCGGGCTTACCCTGCGGAACCCATGTCCCTCCGCAAGGACTTCATCGAGCGCGCCGTCGAGCAGTTCGTCGCCGCCATCGCCAGCATCCTCAAGGCCCGGAAGGAGAAGCGGTACGGTGACGCACGCGCCCTCATCCACGACACCGCCCTCTCCGTGCTGGGCATGGAGTACGGCGCGCTCACCCTCGCGGACGCGGAGTCCACCTCGCGCCTGCTGGGCACCGCCTCGCGCGTGCGCATGCTCGCGAAGCTGGTGCGCGAGGACGGCGAGCTGATGCGCGAACAGGGCGACCCCCTCACCGCCGACTCGCGCTTCCTGCTGTCGCTGGAGCTGTACCTGGAGGCCATCTCGCTCGGCCTCAACCCGGACACCGAGGACGCCACCGCCATCGCGGAGCTGCGCACCCTCACGGACCCCGCCGCGCTGTCGGAGCGGCACCAGCGGATGCTCTCCCAGGCCTGACGAAGCGCGGCGCGCACGTTCGCGCACCCACGCATCGGTCGGGTTTGCGACACAGCAACATGGGGAGATCCATCGCTTCCGATCAGGCAAGGACACGGTGACGCCCCCCGCCTTGCCCTGGCTTCCGCGTTTGCGTCTATCCTTGCCGCCCATTCGTCACGCAACACCGGGGGGGTGCGCGTGTCCTTTGTTCGGTTACCCGAGAGCGTCGTCTCTTGTCGCAACCTCGTGGGCGGAGAGTGGGTCTCTCCCGCCGGAGCGTCCGCGCAGGAGGTCCGCAGTCCCTATACCGGCGCGCTCATCGGCCGGGTGCCGCTGACGACCGCCTCCGGTGTCGCCCAGGCCGTGGAGGCCGCGAAGGCCGCCGCGCAAGGCTGGCGCGTCACCCCGCTGCGCGAGCGCACCCAATTCCTGCAACGCTTCCGCGCGCTCCTGGAGACGCACCTGGAAAGGCTCGCGCACCTGGCCGCGAGCGAATCCGGCAAGACGGTGGCGGAGGGGCGCGCGGGCCTGCTCAAGGGCATGGAGGTCTGTGATTTCGCCCTGTCGCTGCAGAACCTGGACAGCGGCGCGCACCTGGAGGTGAGCCGGGGCGTCACCTGCGAATACCGCCGCGAGCCCCTGGGGGTCGTCGCCGGCATCACGCCGTTCAACTTCCCCGCGATGGTGCCCCTGTGGCTGTTCCCCATCGCCATCACGGTGGGCAACGCCTTCATCCTCAAGCCGTCGGAGAAGGTGCCGCTCACCGCGACCGCCATGGGCGAGTTGATGGTGGAGGCCGGCTATCCCCCGGGCGTCTTCTCCGTGGTGCATGGCGCGAAGCCCGCGGTGGACGCGCTGTTGGAGCACCCGGACGTGAAGGCCCTGGCCTTCGTGGGCTCGTCCCCCGTCGCGAGGCACGTCTATGTCGAGGGCAGCCGCCACGGCAAACGCGTGCTGGCGCTCGGAGGTGCGAAGAACCACCTCATCGTCGTGCCGGACGCGGACCCGGAGCTCACGCCGCAGGCGGTGGTGGACTCGTTCACCGGCTGCGCGGGCCAGCGCTGCATGGCGGCCAGCGTGATGCTCGCGGTGGGGGACGTGCAGCCGCTGGTGGACGACATCCTCCGGCGGGCCTCGCGCCTGGAGGTCGGCCCGGGCATGGGCGCGCTCATCGACCGGGGCGCGGTGGACCGGCTGGAGACGGCCATCGCCAGGGCCCAGGCGGACGGGGCGCGGGTGCTCCTGGACGGGCGCGGCAAGCGGCCCGCGGGCGAGGCCTACGCGAACGGCCACTGGCTGGGACCCACGGTGTTGGACCACGTGCGCCCGGACATGGAGGCCGCGCGGCGCGAGCTGTTCGGCCCGGTGCTGTCCATCGTGCGGGTGCCCACGCTGTCGGCGGCGCTCGCGGTGGAGAACGCGTCGCCCTATGGCAACGCGGCGTCCATCTTCACCACCAGCGGCGCGGTGGCGCAGACGGTGGTGGAGGGCGCCAGGGCCGGCATGGTGGGCGTGAACGTGGGCGTGCCGGTGCCGCGCGAGCCCTTCTCCTTCGGCGGCACGGGCGAGTCGAAGTTCGGCCACGGGGACGTGACGGGACCGTCGAGCCTCGACTTCTGGAGCCAGCTCAAGAAGGTGACGCGCAAGTGGTCCGCGCGCACCGACGGCTCCTGGATGAGCTGACCCAAACCGCTTCGCCCCATTCCCAGACATCTGTCTTTTCCCACGCGCCCCGCGAGGAGGGTGCACCCCATGGCTGACAAGAAGCCGGTCAATCACATCCGTCTCACGTCCCATCCCGATGGTCAGGCCCCCGGAGTCCCCCTGCGCTGGGGCGAGTCGGAGCCGCTGCGCCGGGGCCCGGTGGTGGCCACGCTCTCCGACCCCGCGAACCGGAACGTCATCGGCACACACTCGGGCGCGTACTCCATCTACCGCGCGCTGGCGGTGTCCGCGGGCAAGCTGCCGCAGGACCACAAGGCGGACCTGACCAACACCTCGCCCGCGGCGCAGGTGGGGCCCTATCCGGCGTGGGGTGACCCCAAGCGCATCGTGTCGCTGGACCCCTGGGGCGCCGTGGCCTCGCAGGTGTTCCGCGCCTACGCCGAGCAGGGCGTGGACTACCGGCCCACCATCGCCGTCACCCGGGCCCACATCAACATGCCGGAGGTGCGCGAGGCCATCACCGCCGGGCGCCTCAAGGTGGACGGGGACCTGGTCGCGGCCAATGGCGACGTGAAGGTCGTGAAGGCCGCCGTGGAGCCCGTCTGGTACCTGCCCGGCATCGCCGAGCGCTTCGGCCTCACGGAGGGCGCGCTGCGCCGCGGCCTCTTCGAGCACACCGGAGGCATGTACCCGGAGCTCATCACCCGCCCGGACCTGCACGTCTTCCTGCCGCCCATCGGCGGGCTGTCGCTGTATGTGTTTGGAAACATCACCGCGCTCGCGGACCGGGACGTGCCGCTGGCGGCGCGCGTGCATGACGAGTGCAACGGCTCGGACGTCTTCGGCAGCGACATCTGCACCTGCCGGCCCTACCTGGTGCACGGCATTGAAGAATGCGTGCGGATGGCGCAGCAGGGCGGGGTGGGGCTCATCGTCTACCACCGCAAGGAGGGCCGCGCGCTGGGCGAGGTGACCAAGTTCCTGGTCTACAACGCGCGCAAGCGCCAGGAGGGCGGGGACTCCGCCGCCACGTACTTCCACCGCACGGAGTGCGTGGCGGGCGTGCAGGACATGCGCTTCCAGGAGCTGATGCCGGACGTGCTGCACTGGCTGGGCATCACGCGCATCCACCGCTTCATCTCCATGAGCGACATGAAGCACGACGCCATCGTGCGCTCGGGCATTGAAATCCTCGAACGGGTGCCCATCCCGGACGGGCTCATCCCCGCCGACGCGAAGGTGGAGATGGAGGCGAAGAAGGCCGCGGGCTACTTCACGCGCGGGCCGGTGGCGGACGCGGGGGAGCTGGCGCAGGTGAAGGGACGGGACCTCGATGCTTGACGCGAGCCGGGTGCAGGAGGTGTCCCCCACGGTGGCGTGGCTGCGCAGCCCGGCGGCCATCCGCGAGCGCTGTCACCAGGTGCTGGACCTGGGGCTCGCCGGCCGGCTGGAGTACTTCCGGGTGGAGCCGTCCCGGCTGCCCACGGTGGTGGACCGGGTGCTGGCGGTGACGCACGAGGCGTACCCCCGGCTGGACATCCCGGTGCACAGCCGCTGGAGGCACTTCGACGCGGGAGGCGTGCCCCGGCTCGCGCAGTTGGAGGCGAGGCTGGCCCCGCTGCCGCCGGAGGAGCGGGCCCGGGCGAAGGTGGACCTGGGCGTGGTGAGCGTGCTCCTGGACGCGGGCAGCGGCCCCACGTGGCGCTACCAGGAGCCCGGGGGCGCGTCCTACGTGCGCTCGGAGGGGCTGGCGGTGGCGTCGCTGCGCATGTTCATGGCGGGCGGCTTCTCGTCGGACCCGGACCGGCCGCTGCGCGCGGACGCGGAGGCGCTGGGCCGCATGACGCGCGAGCAGTTGGAGCGCGGCTTCCAGGTGTCGGAGTCCAACCCCCTGCTGGGCGTGGAGGGGCGGCTGCACCTGATGCAGGCGCTGTCGCGCGTGCTGCCCAGGCCGGGCACGCTGTTCGACATGCTGGCCGCGCACCGCCGCAGCGTGCGGGCGGCGGAGGTGCTGGGCACGGTGCTGGAGGTGCTGGGCCCCATCTGGCCGGGGCGCACGACGGTGGACGGCGTGAACCTGGGGGACGTGTGGCCGCATCCGGCGCTCGGGCCGCCGGGGAGCGCGGACGCGCTGGTGCCCTTCCACAAGCTGTCCCAGTGGCTGGCGTACTCGCTGGTGGAGCCGCTGGCGGAGGCCGGCGTGACGGTGACGGAGCTGGACGCGCTCACCGGCCTGCCGGAGTACCGCAACGGCGGCCTCTTCGTGGACCTGGGCGTGCTGGTGCCGCAGGACCCGCGCCTGACGGCGGAGGTCTACGGCCCGGGTGACCCGCCCATCGTGGAGTGGCGGGCGCTGACGGTGGCGCTCCTGGACCGCGTGGCCGCGCTGGTGCGAGGGCGTCTGGAATTGAGCGCGGAGGAGCTGCCGCTGGCCAAGGTGCTCCAGGGCGGCACGTGGACGGCGGGGCGCCGGGTGGCGGCGGAGCTGCGCCCCGGGGGCGTGCCGCCCATCCGCATCCGCAGTGACGGCACGGTGTTCTGAAACCCATACAGACAAGGACGGCGACGCATGGACTTCCCGAACTGCACGGTGGTGGACCACCCGCTGGTGAAGCACAAGCTGACGGTGATGCGCCGGACGGACACGAGCACGGCGGCCTTCCGGGCGCTGCTGGAGGAGATCTCCCTCCTGCTCGGGTACGAGGCGCTGCGGGACCTGAAGCTGCGCGAGGAGGAGATTGAGACGCCCATGGCGCGCACCACGGGCTGGGCACTGGACGGCAAGAAGCTGGTGCTGGTGCCCATCCTGAGAGCGGGGCAGGGCATCCTGGACGGCCTGCTCCAGTTGGTGCCCTCCGCGCGGGTGGGCCACATCGGCCTGTACCGCGACCCGGAGTCGCTGGGCGCCGTGGAGTACTACTACCGCGTGCCGGCCAACCTGGAGGACCGCGACGTCATCGTCTGCGACCCGATGCTGGCGACAGGCAACTCCGCGGTGGCGGCGCTCCAGCGGGTGAAGCGAAGCCGCCCGGGCTCATTGCGCTTCGTGTGTCTGCTCGCGTGTCCGGAGGGCCTGACGAACCTGCGCGAGCACCACCCCGACGTGCGCGTCTTCACCGCCGCCATCGACGAGAAGCTGGACGCGCACGGCTACATCCTCCCCGGCCTGGGCGACGCGGGAGACCGCCTCTTCGGCACGAAGTCGGCGGACTGACGGGGCTCGATGGGTCGATGGGCAGGCCCACGAGGCGGACCCCTGGCCTTCAACGGGACGTGATGCACCGGGCCACGGCGGTTTCACGCCTTGGCTCTTGAGAACCGGGAAAGACGGATTTAAACGTTGAACGGTCTAAACGTTTTTATCCATTTCCCGGGAGTCCAGGCATGCGCGCGTCGTGGCGGTCCACCCTGATGGCGGTGATGTTGGGCGCGGTCTTCGCGGAAGGCGTGGCGTCGGCGGAGCCCGGCGCCCAGCGCTGGACGGAGAACCTCTCCACGGGAACGGGCACGTCGGAGCTCGTGGGCACGCGGGACGGGCTGCTCTACGAACCCAACGCCGTGATGCGCCGCCCTGAAGGCCAGAGTCGGCTCACGGGCCTCTTCGAGTTCCCGCCGCGCACGCTCGAGCAGCCCGTGGACACCTTCCGTCCGCGAGTCCAAGCGGCCGTGAGACTGGGGCAGGGCGTCGAAGTGGACGTGCGCGTGAGAAACCCCGGAGGCGCCTGGAGCGAGTGGCGCACCGCCACGCAAGACGAAGCCGTGCGCCTGCCCCGCGCGGGCACGGAGGTGCAGGTGCGCCTCGCGCTCATCGCGGACGAGCGGGGCCGCGGCCCCGTGGTCCAGGAGGTCGGCCTGGAGGGCTGGCGTGAAGGCACCGGCACGGAGGAAACCCTCCAGACGCTCGCGCCGCTGACCTACCGCGTCTACGCCACCCGTGAAGGCCTGGTGGGCGGCACGACGGCGAACGGCCACGTCATCAAGTCGAACGACCGCTTCGTGGCGCTGCCGTCGCGGCGCGGGCTCGCGTCGAACGGAGGCTCCGAGTACCAGGTGCGCGTCTGTTATTCGAAGACGGGCAAGTGCGCGACGACGTCCGTCTGGGACGTGGGCCCGTGGAACACGAAGGACGACTACTGGAACCCGTCCAGCGTGCGCGAGATGTGGAAGACGCTGCCGCAGGGCAAGCCGGAGGCGCAGGCGGCGTACCAGGACAACTTCAACGGCGGGTTGGACCAGTTCGGCCGCCGGCCGTCGAACCCCGCGGGCATCGACCTCGCGGACGGGACGTTCTGGCTGGACCTGGGCATGTCGAACAACGACTGGGTGGACGTGACGTACCTGTGGACGTCCGGCGGCGGTTCGTCGACGGGGCTCGTCATCGACAGCAACAACGCGAACAACGACCCGTCCAAGGGCTACATCCAGCTCACGGGCACGAGCTGGGCGTCCTCCACGAACGTGGCGGGCTACTACGGCACCAGCTACCTGGTCTCCCCG
Organism: Corallococcus sp. AS-1-12; assembly: GCF_020036995.1. Classification (NCBI taxonomy): domain Bacteria; kingdom Pseudomonadati; phylum Myxococcota; class Myxococcia; order Myxococcales; family Myxococcaceae; genus Corallococcus; species Corallococcus sp. AS-1-12. The sequence goes on from NZ_JAIQDD010000054.1 coordinate 12,922, forward strand.
GGAGCGGCGGTGTCGGAGCCGGCGACGTTCTGGTTCTACCTGTCCGCGGCGGGAACGAAGACGGTGGACGCGTGGTGGACGGCGGCGAGCGACCGCTCCACGGCCGCGCCCTTCATCGTCACCAACGCCTCCGGCACGCAGTTGGCGAACGTGAAGGTGAACCAGACACTCAACGGCGCCAGGTGGAACACGCTCGGCACGTGGAGCTTCCCGGCGGGGTGGAACAAGGTCCAACTGAGCCGCTGGGTGACGGCGGGGACCTACGTGGTCGCGGACGCCATCCAGGTCCGTTAGGCCTCATGGACGCACGGGTTGTCCGGGCGGTAGAACGGTGCTTCGTCTCCGAGGAAGTCATCCATGGCGTCGCTGCGCACCGTGCTCCCGCCTCCCGTGGAGGAGCCCCAGCTCTACACCGACCTCGCCTCCTGGTGGCCCATGTTCTCGCCGCCGGAGGAGTACTGCGAGGAGGCGGAGGACCTGCTCCCCCTGTTGCATCCGGAGGAGGGCCCGGCGCGCACGCTGTTGGAGTTGGGCTCGGGCGGAGGAAGCCTGGCCTTCCACCTGAAGAAGCACTTCACGCTGACGCTGACGGACCGCTCGCCGGAGATGGTGGCGGTGAGCCGCAAGGTGAACCCGGAGTGCGAGCACCGCGTGGGGGACATGCGCTCGCTGCGGCTGGGGCGCACGTTCGACCGGGTGATGGTGCACGACGCCATCATGTACGCGGTGGAGCGCGCGGAAGCGCGCGCCACGGTCCTCACGGCGGCGGCGCACTGCCGTCCGGGAGGCCGGGTGGTGCTGTTGCCGGACTGCGTGCGTGAGACCTTCGAGCCCCTCACCGAGTCCGGAGGCCACGACGGTCCGGACGGGCGCGGGATGCGCTACCTCATGTGGACGTGGGATCCGGATCCGGACGACGAGACCTTCGAGACCGCGTTCGCCTATCTGCTGAGAGAGGCCGACGGAACGGTGAGCATGTCGCAGGAGCGCCACCGCTTCGGACTGTTCCGGCGTGACGACTGGCTCGAATGGATGCGAGAGGCCGGCTGTCCCGCGACGACGCGCAGGGACCCCTGGAACCGGGAAGTCTTCATCGGAGTGCGGGAGCAGGACTGATGCGAGGGTGGGGGGCCCTGCTGGTGTTCATCCCGCTGTGGGGGATGGCCGCGCCCGCGCGGGTGGAGCTCGTCTTTGGCGGAGACGTGATTCCGCACGGCGAGGTGAAGTCGGTGGCGAAGGCCCACGCGCGCAGTGGGAACCACGAAGGCTGGGACCACGTCTTCGGTCCGCTGTCGGACGTGCTGCGGACGGCGGACGTGGGCGTGGTGAACCTGGAGACGCCCGTCACGGCCAACACGAAGGCCTTCACGAAGGAGCTGGTCTTCAACGCGCCCCCCGCGATGGCGCAGGCCCTGGTGAACGCCGGAGTGAAGGTGGTGTCCACGGGCAACAACCACGCAAGGGATCAGCGCGTGGAGGGCCTGGTGGAGACGCTGAGGCACCTGGACGCGGCGGGCCTGCGCCACACGGGCACGGGGACGACAAGAGACGCGGCCTGGGAGCCGGTGTTCCTGGAGGTGCGAGGCATCAAGCTGGGCTTCCTCTCCTTCACCAGGAGCCTGAACGGCTTCAGCAACCCGAAGGAAGCGGACGCGCCGCACGTGGCGCTGTTGCCCTATCCGGAGCACGCCTCGAGAAGGGGGCTGAAACCGGAGGAGGCACTGGAGCGGGTGCGCGCGGCGGCGGCGAAGTGTGACGCGCTCTTCGTGATGGGGCACTGGGGGCGCGAGTACACGGACACGCCGCACCCGTTGGACAGGGCCCTGGGCCAGTCCTTCCTGGAAGCGGGAGCCTTCGCGGTCATCGGGCACCATCCGCACGTGCTCCAGCCCTTGGAGGCCTACACGACGAAGTCCGGGCGCCGGGGTTTCATCGCCTATTCCCTGGGCAACCTGGTGGCGAACCAGGCGCGCTTCTACCGGCACGTGAAGGGGCAACTGGGGAAGGACGGAGACAAGAGGGACACGCTGCTCCTGAGAGTCGGAGTGACCCGGGAGGAGCCCGGAGCCCCGGTGTCCCTGTCCGAGGTCTCCGTGTTGCCGGTCTGGATTGAGAACAACGCCCAGGGCCGCAAGGCGAAGGCGAAGCGGAACATCCAGCCCGTGCTCATCGACCGCGAGATGGAAGAAGTCTCGCGAAGGTTGGCCGCGCTCACCCAGCGCACCGGGACACCCGACAAGGCGACCCGGGCCGAGATGGCCGCCCTGGAGCAGCGCCTGACCAACGCCCGTTACCGCCGCGAACGCATCCTGAGGATGCTGCCCGCGGAGTTCCGGGTGGCCACCCCGGAGCTGAGGCGAAGGGAGCTGACGGCGCAAACCGTGCCCTGAACACACGCTGGGACACCGCGTCTTGCACGCGGTGTCCGGGCTGAAGCTGCCCCCGCGGAACCGCAAGCGCGCCTGCGACGAGATGACGGACGTGGAGGTCCAGCTCCAGATGGCCCACGCCTTCGACGCGGCCAACGACTGGGTGGAGATCACCCTGTCGCCCGCGGACGCACGGCCCATCATCTCGCAGGGCAGGCTCGCCATGGTCCTCTCCATCGAGACCAGCAAGCTCTTCGGCTGGACAACCGCTTCGGCGGAGCGGCCCTGCACAACGTCATCTTCCAGGCCGCGCAGTTCCTGGAGAACTGCCACATCGACACCGACTTCGGAGCCACCGCCTCCGGCTTCACGCTGGGCTTCGACGTGGACGCCCAGTGCCGCAACGTGAAGGGCCTCACCGTGGACGGCCAGCAGCTCCTCCAGGCGATGATGGACAAGGGCATGCTCATCGTCCGCGAGGTGATGAACGACAAGCTCGCCCAGAACGAGAAGACCACGCCCGCCTGCCAGAACGACATCCCGGGCAACCCCGGCGACAATGACTGCGTGGACCGCAAGACGGACGGCACGTCGTGCGGCCGTGACGGCCAGTGCCTCTCCGGAGCCTGCGGAGGCTGCTTCAACGCGGTGGGCTGGTGCTACACGCCGCGCTCCAAGGCCTACGGGCAGACGTGCAAGTCCGACCGCGAATGCACCACCGACCGCTGCAGCGCGGACTGCTACCTGAACCCCACGGGAAGCTGCCTCTGCGACAGCGACTCGCACTGCGGCGCGAACCAGTTCTGCGGCTGGGGGCTCAACTCCGGCAAGTGCGTGAACAAGCGAGCCCGGGGCGCGGCCTGCTCCAGCGATCGCGAGTGCGCCTCCGGCACCTGCCGCTGGTCGTTCACCTGCAAGTAGCGCCCGCTCAACGAGGCGCCCCGGGTTCCTTCCGGGGCGCTTCGTGCACGTCCCTCAGCGAGACGACGCGGTCCAGCAGCGGCCCGCCCAGCTTCTTCCGGGCAATGCGCTGCGACGGATAGATGCCCCGGTGGCCCGTGAGCAGGTACGCCACCGTGGCGACGATGGCCACGTGAGGCAGCACGGAGGCGCCCACCAACTCCACCGCCATCAACGACAGCGCGAGCGGCGTATTGGCCGCCGCCGCGAACAGCGCCGCCATGCCCACCGCCGCGCCCAGGTCCACCGGCAGCCCCAACAGCCGGGCGAGGACATTGCCCAGCGCCGCGCCAATGAAGAACAGCGGAGTCACCTCACCCCCCAGGAACCCCGCGCCCAGCGTCACCACCGTGAACACGAGCTTCCAGGCGAACGCGCCCCAGGGCAGCGACACATCCTCGAACGCGCGAAGGATGCCGGGCACGCCCAGGCCCAGGTAGTCGCTGGTGCCCGCGAGCTTCCAGAGCCCCACCACCCCCAGGCCGCCCAGGGCCATGCGCACGGGGAGCCAGGGCACACGGCGCTCCAGGACCCGCTTCAGTCCATGCGTGCCCTCGATGAAGGCCACCGCCACGCCCGCGATGCCCACCGCGAACACCAGCCACTTGCCCAGCACGGGCAGCGTCAGCGCCAGCGCCTGCGGCACCGGATACACCGTGTGATGGATGCCCAGCCCGCGAGTCACCAGGTCGCCCACCACAGCGGCCGTGAGCGCGGGCAGGAGCGCCTCGTAGCCCAGCCGGCCCACGCACACGACCTCCAGCCCGAACACCGTGCCCGCCAGCGGCGTGCCGAACACCGAACCGAAGCCACCCGCGATGCCCGCCGCCAGCAGCTCGCGCCGCGTGTCCGGCGATACACGGAAGCGCCACGCAATCTGGTCCGCCAGGCTCGCGCCCATCTGCACCGCGGTGCCCTCCCGTCCCGCGCTCCCGCCGAACAGGTGCGTGAGCACCGTGCCCAGCAGCACCATGGGCGCCATGCGCAGGGGAATCACCGCGTCGCCCTCATGCACCGTGTCCAGCACCAGGTTGTTGCCGCCCCGGATGGACGCGCCCCACCGGCCGTACACCGCCCCCAGGACCAGCCCCGCCACGGGCAGCGCGTACACCAGCGACCCATGCGCCAGCCGGAACTCCGTGGCCTCCTCCAGCAGCGCCAGGAACACCGCGGACGCCACGCCGCACACGCCCCCCACGATGGCGCCCAGAAGCAGCCACTGTCCCAGCGCTCGAGCACCCCCGGAGACGTTCATGGCTGGACTCTAGCCGTGAAACATCGCGTCAACAGGAAGCGCCGCGTCAGTGAAGGGCGCGCGAGGGCGCCAATGTGACGCACCGTGGCGGAATTCGTGTTCAACATGGAATACTCATTGCGAAGTTAATTCCGGTCTGAGGAGTGATTCCAGAGTCAAACCGGTGTACCGTGCGCGGCCTCTCCCCATTGCCGGGGCGGGAACCCCCTACCTCTTCAGGAGCCGGTATGTCCGTTCGTCGCAGCGGGCTGTCCCTCGCCGCCGTCCTCGCCGCCACCACCCTCGGTGGCAGCGCGATGGCCAGCACCATCAACCAGAACACGTCGTGGACCATCAACCGCTCGGCGTCGCAGACGTACCGGGTGGTGGCCTACGGTGACTCCATCTTCGCCGGCTACAACGGCGGAATCTCCAGCGTGGCGCGCCGTGCGGCCCCGGTGGTGGAGGGCGAGTACGCGGCGAAGAAGTGGGGCACCAACGTGGAGGTCATCCGCCGCACGAAGTCCGGCGCGAAGGCGGACGACATCTACAACAACAAGATCGTCTCCGAGCGCTCCTACATGCAGGACACCCGCACGCGCGTCGTGATGTTCGAGATGTGCGGCAACGACTACCTGCAGGCCCGCAGCGCGTTCACCGACCAGACGGGGACGTGCAACTACAGCGGCCTGCAGAACGCGCTGTCCGCCTGCACCACGTACATGGAGCGGGCGATGCAGACCATCAACCAGTACGCGACCACCGCCAAGGTGAAGGTCATCTCCAACATCTATTACCCCGGCTATGACGCGGACAACGTGCTGACCTCCTGCACGGACGCGACGACGGGCCAGAAGGTGAACAAGCAGCAGTACTTCCTGCCGCTGCTGGCGCGCAGCAACTGGCGCGCCTGTAACCTGGCGGCGAAGTACGGCTTCAAGTGCGCGGACGCCTTCGCGGAGATGATGGCCTCCGACTACGACCGCAACGGCGACGGCCAGATTGACTCCGAGGCCATCGCGTACCGCGCCGGCGAGACCGAGGACGCCTACGTCCAGCGCATCAGCGTCACCCTGCGCGGCACGCTGCGCGACGCGAACGGCCACCTGGCGAACAGCAGCACCAGCTACGACTACATCCAGTCGGACAACACGCACCCGACGTACACGGGCTCCACCATCAGCGTGAACATCTTCTCCGGCTCCGGCTCCGGCTCTGGGGCGCCGTCCTACACGGACACCCAGGTCGTCAACGGCAAGAACCCGGACTGGAACAAGTTCGGCCACGAGCGCATGGGCTGGAGCATCTCCACGTTCGACCCCGCGACGCCGTGACCTGAGTCGGCATCCGTAGGGAGAAAGGGCCTCCGACCTGTCACCGGGTCGGGGGCCTTTTCGCGTCCGAACAGGCAGAGCGCCCGGCCGTCCTGGCCGCGTCCAGGCGTTCAGGCCCCCTTTCGTCGGAGCGCCAATGATCAGCTCCACATCAACGAGGGTTTGACGTCATCGGCCCGAAGCGTTAGAGAGTGGACCCCCCGCGACGAACCCGCTGGCCCCAGGCCCTCGGAAAGTCAGCGCGGGGGGAAGAAAAGGATCGACGAAGGTTGTTGATCCCGAACGCGGCGAAGAGGTAGAAGCCGCGCCCCTCACCACGAAGCCCGCGCACTGGCGCGGAAGGAACGTCGTGGAGAGAGCAGCACCGACAAGAAAATAGGGCAGTCAACGAGCAGGTTGACAGCGAACGCGGCGAAGAGATAGAAGCCGCGCCCCACCGAAGAAGCAGCGGTCCGGAAGGCAACACGACGGACGCCCAGCGGTGGGAAAGCTGACAGCAAGCGGTTGACAGGGAACGCGGCGCTGAGGTAGAAGCCGCTCCCCTTCGAAAAGAAGCGGCGGAA
>NZ_JAIQDD010000055.1:0-16339 GCF_020036995.1 Corallococcus sp. AS-1-12
TTCTTGCGATGTCACCCCACCTCTATGCGGCTCGTAGGACTGCTTATTCCGCGCAGACCTCCAGTCGGACAGGTTTCCGCGACCCGGCGCACCGACGGAGGGGCCTGCGGGGTTCTCACTTTCCCGCAGGGTGATTGGGATTCAGCCCCGGAGGGGCAGGGGGCTTCAATCGTGGAGGAGCCGGCGCGTGTGGCGGGCGAGCTGAACCTCCTCATCGCTTGGCAGCACGCGCACCGGACACGATGACGCGTCGGTGGTGATGACCTCCGCGCTCGCTTCGTTCCTCGGCGCGTCCAGTTGGACGCCCAGGTAGTCCAGCCTCGCGCATACGCCCTCGCGGACCCGCGCGCTGTTCTCCCCGATGCCGCCGGTGAAGACGAGCAGGTCCAGCCCGCCGAGCACCGCCGCGTAGGCGCCCACCGTCTTCGCGATGCCGCGCGTGAAGACGTCCACCGCCAGCGCCGCCGCCGCGTTGCCCGCCGCCGCGTCGCGCGTGAGGGCCTGCATGTCGCTGGTTCCGTCCGACAAACCCCTGAGCCCTGCGTCGTGGTTCACCAGCGTCTCCAGCGCCTGCGCGTTCATTCCGTCCGTGCGCATCAGGAACAGCAGCACGCCCGGATCCAGGTCGCCCGTACGCGTGCCGCTGGGGATGCCACCAGTGGGCGTGAACCCCATGGACGTGTCCACGGAGCGTCCGCGCTCGAGCGCCACGAGGCTCGCGCCGTTGCCCAGGTGGGCCACCACGGTGCGGGTGGGCACCTCGGGTACGAGCCTCGCGACGATGGACTCATACGACAGGCCGTGGAAGCCGTACCGCTGCACACCCTGTTCGCGCACGGAGCGGGGCAGGGGGAGCGTCGAGGCGACCTCGGGCATCGTGGCGTGGAAGGCCGTGTCGAAGCAGACGAACTGCGGCACGCCCGGGTAGTGCCGCTCGGTGGCCCGGATGAGCCGCAGCGCCGGAGGGATGTGCAGCGGCGCGAAGTGCGTCGCCTCCTCCAGCGCCTTCATCACCTCCGGCGTCAGGGCCTGGTGCTCGCGCAGGCGGGGGCCGCCATGCACCACGCGGTGCCCGATGGCGCGGGGCCGCTCTCCGCCCAACTCCTCCAGGTGCCGCACGGCCTCTCGGAACGCGTCTTCCTGTGACGGGTGCCGCACGTCCACCGCGCGCACCTGCTTCCCGGTGCCGTCCTTCACCACCAGCCGCCCCTGCTCCGAGCCGATGCGGGTCGCGCTGCCCTTGAACCGCGCCACCTCCTGGCCGCGCTGCTCGGTGTAGAGGCCGAACTTCAGCGACGACGAGCCGCTGTTGATGACCAGCACCGCGCCCGGGTCGCTCATCGCGCGGTCCACTTCCAGTCGGCCACCTCCGGCATGTCCTCGCCGTGCTCGGACACGTAGAGCTTGTGCCGCTGGCGCACCTCGGAGAAGCGCTGCTCCGCGTCGTCCAGCCGGTGCCGCGCGGCCTTCGAGTGCCGGATGGCATCCAGCGCCAGGGTGAAGCGGTCCATGTCGTTGAGCACCGTCATGTCGAACGGCGTGGTCGTGGTGCCCTCCTCCTTGAACCCGTGCACGTGGATGTTGCCGTGGTTGGCCCGGTTGTACGTGAGCTTGTGCACGAGCGTGGGGTAGCCGTGGAACGCGAACACCACGGGCTTGTCCGTGGTGAACAGGCGGTTGAAGTCCTCCTCGTTGAGGCCGTGCGGGTGGACGTGCACGGGCGCGAGCGTGAAGACATCCACCACGTTCACCACGCGCACCTTGAGCTCCGGGGCCCACTCTCGCAGCAGCGTCACCGCGGCCAGCGTCTCCAGGGTGGGCACGTCGCCCGCGCAGGCCATCACCACGTCCGGGTCGCCGTCGTCATTGCCGGCCCAGTCCCACGCGCCGATGCCCGCCGCGCAGTGGCGCACGGAGCTCGCCATGTCCAGCCACACCGGCGAGAGCTGCTTCCCCGCGATGATGAGGTTCACGTAGTTCTTCGAGCGCAGGCAGTGGTCCGCCACCGACAGGAGCGTGTTCGCGTCCGGCGGCAGGTAGATGCGCACCGTGTCCGCCTTCTTGTTGGCCACGTGGTCGATGAAGCCCGGGTCCTGGTGGGAGAACCCGTTGTGGTCCTGCCGCCACACGTGCGAGCTGAGCAGGTAGTTCAGCGACGCGATGGGCTTGCGCCACGGCAACTCCTTCGCGCTCTTGATCCACTTGGCGTGCTGGTTGAACATCGAATCGATGATGTGGATGAACGCCTCGTAGCAGGAGAAGAAGCCGTGGCGTCCGGTGAGCAGGTACCCCTCCAGCCAGCCCTGGCAGAGGTGCTCGCTCAGCACCTCCATCACGCGGCCGTCGACGGAGAGGTGCTCGTCCGTGGGCTCCAGCTTCGCGTCCCAGCTCTTGCCGCTGACGGCGTAGACGTCCTGGAGCCGGTTGGACGCGTTCTCGTCCGGGGCGAACATGCGGAAGTTCTTCGTCGCCAGGTTGTGGCGCATCACGTCCCGCAGGTATCCGCCCAGTACCCGTGTGGCGCTGACCTGCCTGGCGCCCGGGGCGCCCGGGTCGATCGCGTAGTCGCGGAAGGCCGGTAGCACGAGCGGCACCAGCAACTGGCCGCCGTTCGAGTGCACGTTGACGCCCATGCGCAGCCGGCCCTTGGGCGCGATGTCCGCCAGCTCCTCGCGGAAGGTGCCGTTCGCGTCGAACAGCTCGCGGGGCCGGTAGCTGTGGAGCCACGCCTCCAGGATCTTCAGGTGCTCGGGGTTGTCGCGCACCTCGGCCAGCGGCACCTGGTGCGCGCGCCAGGTGCCCTCCACGGGCTTGCCGTCCACGAACTTCGGGCCCGTCCACCCCTTGGGGGTGCGCAGCACGAGCATGGGCCAGCGCGGACGCGTGGGGTCGTTCTTCTCGCGGGCGTGGCGCTGGATGCGGATGATTTCGGCGTAGAGGGTGTCCAGCACCTGCGCCATCCGCTGGTGCATGTCCCTGGGGTCGTCGCCCTCCAGGAAGTAGGGCGTGTAGCCGTAGCCCTTGAAGAGGGCTTCCAGCTCGTCCGCGTCGATGCGGGCGAGCACCGTGGGGTTGGCGATCTTGTACCCGTTGAGGTGCAGGATGGGCAGGACGGCGCCGTCCGAGATGGGGTTGATGAACTTGTTGGAGTGCCAGCTCGCGGCGAGCGCGCCCGTCTCCGCCTCGCCGTCGCCGACGACGCACGGGACGATGAGGTCCGGGTTGTCCAGCACCGCGCCGTACGCGTGGAGGAGCGCGTAGCCCAGCTCGCCGCCTTCGCTGATGGAGCCGGGGACCTCGGGCGCGTCGTGGCTGGGCACGCCGTAGGGCCAGGAGAACTGGCGGAAGAGGCGCTTCATGCCGTCGCGGTTGCGCTCGATGTTGGGATACAGCTCCGTGTAGGAGCCTTCGAGGAACGTGTTGGCGATGATGCCGGGCGCGCCGTGGCCCGGGCCAATGAGATACATCATGTTGGCCCGGTGGTTCCGGATGATGCGGTTCAGGTGGACGTAGATGAAGTTGAGGCCGGGCGTGGTGCCGAAGTGGCCCAACAGGCGCGGCTTGATGTCCTCGCGGGTGAGGGGCCGCTCCAGCAGCGGATTGTCCTTGAGGTAGATCTGCCCGACGGACAGGTAGTTCGCCGCGCGCCAGTAGGCGTCGATCTTCCCCAGCTCCTCGTCACTCAGCGGACCCGCCATCTTTCATCTCCCGAGGTGAAGGCCATGCATCCCGGGAGGACCAGACTCCAGGCCCCGCATGTCACGCAATGACCCTGGCGCAAAAAGACAGACGCGTCGGTTTTCCGACAGCGGCGGTGGGCCCGGGTGAGCGTTGGGTTCGCCACACGGCCGAGCGCCTCCAGGACGCATTGGCGGCCACCGGTCCGCGTCCCACTGTCCCGTGCTTTTGGCTGACAAGGAGTCGGACCATGCGTTTGCGATTCGGATGGTTGCTGGCGGGGCTGGCGTTCGTGGGCTGCGGCGGAGCACAGGAGCTGGACGGGGCCGTGACGGAGGACCGGCAGGTCCAGGCCCAGGCGTGCACGCCCGCGCTGGCGGCCACCAAGGTGAAGGACATCCTCCCCCCGGACGCGCCGCTGCCTTCACCGTTCCGGCCGATCCCGACGGGGCTGACGAACGTGCAGGGCACGCTGTTCTTCTCCGCGGATCCCTACCAGGGGCCGGCGGCCCTGTGGCGCAGTAACGGCACCCCCGCGGGCACCGTGCCGTTCGTGGAGTTCCCCTCCGACGGGCTGACCTTCCGCGAGTTCGCCTCCTTCACCGCCGTGGGCTCGCGTCTCTACTTCACGATGAACGACCCGGTGGTCGGCAGGGAGCTGTGGGTGACGGACGGGACGGCGGCGGGCACGCGGCTGGTGAAGGACATCACGCCGGGCATCGAGAGCTCCTCCCTGTCGAACTTCAACTCCCTGGGAGGCGCGCTGAGCTTCTTCCGCACGACGGCGAACGGGATGGAGCTGTGGCGCTCGAACGGGACGACGGCGGGGACCTTCCGGGTGGTCTCCTTCGGACCGGAGGAGTCCATGGCCTATCCCACGGTGCGGACGCATGGCGCGCTGCTGTTCTTCCTCCAGGACGCGGTCCACGGTACGCGGCTGTGGCGGACGGACGGCACCGCGGTGGGGACCCGCGTCGTCAAGCGTCTGGACGCGGGCCAGCCGCCCGTGACGTCGGCGCGGCTGAGCTACACGGGCCTGGGGCTGTTCACGCTGCAGGACACCTCCGGGACGGAGGTGTGGCGGACGGACGGCACGCCAGCGGGCACGGTTCGCCTGGACACCTTCGGCAATCCGGTGACGTTGCTGGGCTCGGTGGGGCCGTACGTCGTCGTGGCCGGGCGCACCGCGGACAACGAGCACTTGAAGCTGTCCCGCCTGTTGCTGACAGGGGACGGGAAGGCGACGGTGACGACGCTGCCCAACCCCTTCGAGGGCCAGCCCTCCATCGAGCCCTACATCCAGGATTCGCAGGAGGCGGGCGGGAAGCTCTACTTCTCCGAGGCGATCAGCTCGCCAGGGCCCGCGGCTCGACAGGTCAGCCTGTGGGTGACGAACGGCACGGCGGGTGGGACGCGGCAGCTCAGCGTGCGGCTCACCACGTCGGATGTGCGCAGCTCGCCCCTGTTCGACACGGGCGCCGGCACGCTGCTCTTCAGCTCGGGCGATGGTGACATGGGCCTGCTGCCCCAGGTCACCAACGGCACGCCCGCGGGCACGGGCCGCGTCACCACCACCAGCCCGGGAGCCAACACCCCCGAGGAGTTCACCCGCGTGGGCAACACCATCTTCTTCCGGGGGTACTCCGGCGTCCACGGGGACGCGCTGTGGTCCGTGCCCGCCAACGTGATGTGCACGCCGCTGAGCGCAAGCGCGGAGTGACAAGGCCGGTGAACGTGAGGCGTGCCGCCGGCTTCCAGGGGGGCCCCACCTCCTGGAACCCGGCGGTCAGTGGGAGGCGGTGACGTCGGACATGTTCACCGGAGTGGTGGCGCGCTTCACCTTGGGGAAGAACAGGCCCGCGGTGAACGCGGCGAGCATCGCCGAGCACATGATCCAGAAGTTGATGGACAGGCCGGTGTTCAGCGCGCCGCCAAGCGTCTCCAGGATGGCGGGAGCCAGGCCGCGCCCATGCTCGGGGCCGAGCAGCTCCGTGGCGGCGCTGACGGGGACGTTGGGGTCCTTCATGAGCTGCGACACCAGCACGCCGCCCATCACGCCCACGCCCAGCGAGCCGCCGATGGTGCGGAAGAACATGCTGCTCGCGGTGGCCACGCCGCGCAGCTCCCAGCCCACGGTCGTCTGCACGGCGACCATCGTGGCCATGGCCGCGAAGCCCAGGCCAATGCCGAACAGGCCCATGGCGATCTGCGGCACCAGCATGGAGGCGCCCGGCTTGAGCAGCAGCGCCATGAGCACGGTCCCGATGGAGGCCAGACCCAACCCACCGACGATGAGCGGACGGAAGCCCGTGCGCACCATCACCTTGCCGCCGATGAGGCTCGCGAGCGGCCAGCCGACGATCATGGGGGTGATCATCCCGCCCGCCATGGTGGCCGAACCGCCGAGCACGCCCTGCACGTACAGGGGCACGTAGGTGGTCGCGCCGAACTGGGCGGCGGAGAAGAGGGCGCCGGCCACGTTGGAGATGGCGATGGTGGGGATCTTGAAGATGTTCATCGGGATGATGGGCTCGGCGGCGCGGAGCTCCACGAACACGAACGCGGTGAGGAGCAGGGCGGCGACGGGGAGGGCGAGCAGCGTCGCCCCGGAGCCCTGCACCCCGAACAGCAGCGCCACGACGCCCGAAGACAGCAGCGCCGCGCCGGCATAGTCGAGCCGTGCGCGCTCCTTGCGCTGGAGTTGCTCGTGGAAGAACAGGACGAGCAGCACCATGGAAGCGATGCCGATGGGGATGTTGATGAAGAAGATCCAGTGCCACGTGAGGTACTTCACGATGAGGCCGCCGGTGAGGGGGCCCGCGAGTCCGGCGATGCCCCACACGGCGCTGAACGCGCCCTGGACCTTCCCGCGCTGCTCCAGCGTGTAGATGTCCCCGATGATGGTGAGCGCGATGGGCTGCATGGCGCCGGCGCCCAGTCCCTGGAGGACGCGGAACGCGATGAGCATGTTCATGGACGTGGAGAACCCGCACGCCAGGGACGACAGCAGGAACAGGGTGGAGCCGAAGAGGATGATGGGCTTGCGGCCGTAGAGGTCGGCGAGCTTCCCGTAGATGGGGACGGTGATGGTGGAGGACAGCATGTACGCGGTGAAGACCCACGCGTAGTGCTGGATGCCGCCCAGGTCGCTGACCACCGTGGGCATGGCGGTGGAGACGACGGTCATCTCCAGCGCGGCCACGAAGAGGCACAGCGCCAGGGCCAGGGTGGTGAACGGTCGATGGGTGGTGCGCATGTCGGAAGAGGGACCCGGGAAAGGACCCTGGGTAACGCGTGCCCGTCCGGAGCGCCAACGTCAAGCGCGTGAAAAGGGATGCCGGGGCCCTCGCCGGAGATTCCGGGGCCAGTCGGTCAGGGCAGGGGAGCACGAGGTGGGATAGGGTCCAGCGGCCTCGCGAGTTCGAGGCGCACGGCATGGGAACGGAAAAGAAGACGGTCGAGTCAGGGCGCTGGAGGACGGCGGTCGCCGCGGTGTTGGGGCTCTACGCGGTGGGGCTGGTGCTGGCGGAGGCGGTGCTCCAGGCCGGAGCCATCCTGGCCACGGCGCTGGCCCTGGCGCTGGCGGCAACGAAGCGGTTGCGCTTGGAGAAGGACGTCAGGGCGTTCGTGCTGGCGAGCGTCGCCCTGAGCGTCTGGCAGCTCCTGTCCCCGGCGGTGGCGCTGCTGACGGGAGCCGCGACGAAGTGGCCGCGAGGCGCGAGGTACGGCCAGGCGCTGGACACGGTGGCGGGAGCCGCGGTCGCGTGCATCGGGACGTTGGGAGTGCCGTGGCTGATGCTGGGGAGCCTCGTCGCGGGAGGCTGGCTGTTGGCGGCGGCGCTGGGCTTCTTCCAGCACCGGGTGCCATGGCCCTGGGAGCCGCCGAAGTTCACGAAGCTGAACCTGGCGCGCCTGCACGAAAACTTCGGGACGGAGGAGAACCCGAGGTACGCGGCGGGAGGCTTCTTCTTCCACCGGCTGCGGTTCGCGCACGGAGCCATCGCGGTGCTGGGCCCGGCGCTGGCGGTGATGGGCCGCTCGAAGGTGACGCGGCGGCGGGTGCTGGCCGGAGTGATGGTGCTGGGGCTGCTGCTCTCCATCTACGGCGCGTTCGCGAGAGCAGCGCTGGGAGCGGCGCTGGGCGTGTGCGTGCTCGCGCTGCTGCTGTTGCTGCGGGGCACGGCGAGGAAGGCCGGGCTGGGCGTGGCGGTGGCGCTGGTGGCCCTGGTGCTGCTGACGCCCGCGTGGAGGGAGCGGTTCGGCAAGGCGGTGGACAACCTCTTCGGGAGCGGAGAGCGCTCGCTGGCGATGTCCGTGGGCTGGAGGCTGGTGCGGGAGCACCCCTGGGTGGGCGTGGGCTTCGGCAATCACAAACCCGCGGCCCTGGCGACGCAGGCGGAGACGGGCATCACGGACCTCTTGGCCACGGACTCCCACAACCTCTGGCTGACGACGTGGGCGGAGACAGGGCTCGTGGGACTGGTGCTGCTGGCGACGATGCACTTCCTGCTGGCGAGAGCATTGGTACGAAGGCACCGGGCGGGTTCGATTCCGGCCACGGGAGCGCTGTTGTCCTTCGTGGGCTTCCACGTCCTGGCCCTGGTGCACTACCTGCCGTTCCACCCCAGCGTGCACCTGTCCTTCATGTTCGTGTGGGGCCTGGGGCTGTGCGCGTTCAGTACGCCGCTGCGGCATGAACCTGATTGAGCATTCAAGCTGACTGGGGGGCGTGTGATGGACTCCGTTGCGGTCACTGAGATCAGGCAGGTCGATACCGGGTTGCAGGAGCTGTTCTGTGACTATGTGCCCCAGGTGTTCCGCCGCGCGGACTTCCGTCGTTGGCGCGCATGGGGTGAGTGGAACGACGCCTATCGCGCGTTCGCTCTGCTGGAGGCCGGCCGCGTGGTGGCCAATACCTCCGTGATGCGGATGCGTCTGGTGCTGGAAGGGCGCGAGGTGACGGCCTACCAGTTCGGGGCCGTGGGCTGCCTGCCGTCGCATCGTGGGAGGGGACTGGCACGGGTGGTCATGAACGCAGCGCTGGATGCGTGCGGGGATGCACCCGTGCTGCTCTTCGCCAACCCCAAGGTGCGCCAGTTCTATCCGCGCTTCGGGTTCCAGCCTCAAATGCAGACGTTGTTCGCCGCCAGCCACGAAGCCGCGCCTGAAGGCCCACCCGCGCCCACGCTGTCACTGGAGGACGCGGCCGTGCGCGCTGGACTCGCCGTGCTCTCCAGCGAGGGACTTCCCTCCACGGAGCGCTTCGGTGCGCGGGGCTACGCGACGGTGGCGAGCTGGCCCGTGGCCAATGGCTTCGCGAGGCCCCTGCGTCAGTTGGGAACGGACGCCTGGGCGTTCGCGGGAGTCGAAGGCGAGACGCTGTACCTCGACGACGTCTTCGCCCGCGAGCCCTTCGACCTGCGAGCCTGGATCCCCCGGCTGATTGACCGGCCCATCCGGTCCATCCGCTTCGGCTTCACTCCGGAGCGTTACTGGCCCGGCGCCGTGGAGGCCGGTGAGGACACGGAGGCCGACCTGTTCGTGCGCAACCTCCGGCTCTCACCCGAGGCTCACCGGTTCCCGATCATGGCCCACACGTGAGTCTGTCCCCATGCCAATTGATGGGGACAGGGGAGGGTCTTACTGGCAGAGCTTCTCGACCGACTTGATCCGCACAACACCGTCGACGTTCGCGTCGTTGGTCTGGTCTCCGATGGCGATGGTGCCGTTCGTCGAACGCATTCGGAGACCTGGGGCTTCGCGAGGCCCCGTCAGCGTCCAAGCCCCAGGCCGAGGCGTCAGCGCAAGGCTTCGGCCAGGTAGTCGACGAACACCCTGACGCGCGCGGGCAGGTTGGCGCCGCCGACAAAGACGGCGTGAATGTTCTCCACGTCGCCTGGATTGTATTGCTCCAGCAGCGGAACCAGGCGGCCCGAGCGGAGCTCTTCCGCGACGCTGAATGCGCCCACCCGCGTCACCCCCACGCCGGCCGCGGCCAGTTGGCCCAGGGTCTCTCCGTTATTGGCTTCGATGCAGCCCTTCACGGACAGACTGTATTCGTGCCCGTCGCGCACGAAGGGCCAGACCGCTTCGGCCCGACGAAAATTGAAGTTCAGGCAGTTATGGTGGTGCAGGTCTTCTGGAACCCTCGGTGTCCCGCGCCGGGCCAGGTAGTCGGGTGATGCCACGATCACACGCGGACTCTCGCCAAGCTTGCGCGCGGTCAAACCGCTGTCCGCGAGCGGGCCGAAGCGGATGGCGACGTCCGCCTCACCCGCCGCGATGTCGACCACCCTGTCTGTCAGGTTGATGTCCACCAGGATGTGTGGGTATCGCGCCGTGAAGTCGCCCAGCAGAGGCACCACGCACAGGCGCCCATGCGACTGGGCGGCGCTCACCCTCAGCCGCCCGCGTGGCGCGCCCAGATCCGCGATGGCCTGCTCCGCGTCGTCCAGCTCCGCCAGGATGCGCCGCGCCGCGCGCAGATAGGCGTGTCCCTCGGGCGTCAGGGTCAGGGCCCGGGTCGTGCGCAGCATCAGGCGTACCCCCAGCCGTGCCTCAATGCGGTCGAGGGTCCGGCTGACCGCCGACGGGCTCAGGTCCAGCTCACGCCCGGCCGCCGAAAAGCTACCGGTCGCCACCACGGCCGAGAAGACGGCCATCTCATGCGCCCGATCCGCGCCGCCCGGCTGCACCTTTGCGTTCATCTCAAGAATCCTTGGCTTTCAAGGGCTCTAACGCGCGTGCGACCTCCCAGCCATCTTTGCGCGCACAGAACAACGCACCCCGTCGCGCACCGTCGCCGCGGGGGAGAGAAAGGTTCCCGCGGATGAAGCCCAATGCTCCTCTTCTTGCTCTGGCGGTCGGCGCTTTCGGCATCGGCGTCACGGAGTTCGCGCCCATGGGCATGCTGCCTGTGATCGCCACGGACCTCGGCGTCTCCATTCCGGCGGCGGGCCTGTTGGTCAGCGCCTACGCCTTCGGGGTCCTGGTCGGCGCGCCGGTGATGACCTTGACGACCGGCCGGGTGCCGCGCCGGACCCTGCTGGTCGGCCTGATGGGCATCTTCACCCTGGGCAATCTGCTGTCCGCGCTCGCGCCGGAGTACTGGACCCTGATGGCGGCCCGGGTGGTGACGTCGTTCAACCACGGCGCCTTCTTCGGGGTGGGCTCCATCGTCGCGGCCAGCGTGGTCGCGCCCAACAGACGGGCCGGCGCTGTCGCGGCCATGTTCATGGGCCTGACGGTCGCCAACATCACCGGCGTTCCCCTGGCAGCATGGGCCGGGGAGAGCCTGGGCTGGCGCGCCTCCTTCTGGGGCATCGCGGGTCTGGGCGCCCTGGCGATGATCGCGCTGCGCTTGACCCTGCCTCACGGCCAGGTCGAGCGCTCGTCCGACAGCGGTGCGATGAAGGCCGAACTGGCGGTGCTCCGGCGCGGCCCTGTCCTGTCCGCCCTGGCCCTGACGGTCATCGGCTCCAGCGCCATGTTCACCGTCTTCACCTACATCGCTCCAATCCTGAAGGAGCAGACCCGGGCCTCGGCCGGTTTCGTCACCGCCATGCTGGTGACCTATGGACTGGGACTGACGCTCGGCAACTGGCTGGGGGGCCGCTTCGCCGACAGGTCGGTGGACCGGACCTTGATTGTCACCCTGGCGGGCCTCGCCATGCTGCTGGTGGTCTTCGCTGGGATCATGCCGTGGCAGGTGCCCGCCGCCGCGGTGATCTTCCTCTGGGGCGTGGCGAGCTTCGCGCTGGTGCCACCGCTGCAGATGCGGGTGATGACCGCCGCCAGCGACGCGCCGAACCTGGCTTCGGCCATGAACATCGGGGCCTTCAACCTGGGTAACGCCATGGGCGCGGCCCTCGGTGGGGCGGTGATTGGCCTCGACCTCGGCTATCCGGCCGTGGCTCTGGCCGGGGCGGCGATGGCGGGAGCAGGCCTCATCCTGGTCTTGTTGCTGGCGCGCCGCGAGGCCCGCGTGAGCGTCACGCTCCCGGCGCACTGCTGAACCGACAGTCTTTAAAGTCCCAGCTCCAATCCGATGCCCGGAGCCACGGACCAGAGCGACTTCCGGCCCTCTGTGCTCGGGTACCACTCGCCGACCAGTTGGGCACGGAGGAACTCCAGGAAGGTGATGCCCACGAGCCCCTGGACCACCGGCCGTGAGCATGCGGTCACGTAGCTGGCGCCTCCCGCCGGGCAGTTGCTCGTGCCGTAATGGTCATTCGAGCTGAACAACCATCCCGCGCGAAGGGCCAGGCGGCTCTGTGAGAGGAAGGTTTGTCCTGAGCGGGGCTGGAACTCGAGCCCTCCCGTCAGCGCCACGCCAAACGGATCGCCGCTGTTGCCAGAGGACAGGACATCCTCAAGCCCACGGAAGCCAAGCACACCCGCGAACCGGAGCCCGGAGGACAGCGGCATCTCGGAGGCTCCGACGCTCAGGCCGACCTCGCTCGCGGTGGGGCCCATCGTGATGTGCAGCGACATGCGCTGGGGCTCGTAGCTGATGCTGTCCACCGCGAGCTTGCTGGCGAACCGGACCGTGGGCTTGTCCGCGGCGGGTTGCACCGCCGCGAGCCGGTGGGCGGCAGTCCCGAGCGCATGGCGGATGCGGAGGACAGCCTGATCCCCTTGCCCCTTCGGGACGCCCAGGTCCTGGAACCCGAAGTCATACGCCCCGAGCAGTCGCATCGAATACGCCAACTCCGACTCGTCCTTGCTCTGCTTCCAGTCCGGCCATTCATTGAGCTGGAGACCCGGGACATGGGGCGGAGCCTGGCCCGCGATGGCGCGGTCACAGTGCGCATTGCGCCAGGTGCCCGGTGGCACGGTGCCGGCGGACTTGCTGCATGCGTCGTAGAGCTGGTCCAGGGACATCTGTAGCAGCGCCCGGAAATCTGCCAGCGCTTCGCCTTGGCACGCCTGCTCCGCGCTCGGCAGGGAGTCATAGACGGCGCTCATGCAGGCGAAGGGCTGCCATCCGCCAATGCCATCCATCGCCGCAGCTTGGGACCGCTCTGTCTGCGTCCGGCCTTCCCGGAACGCGTCATCCATCATCCGCCGGGCGTCATACATGCCCAGGTAGAAGTCGAAGACACGGAAGCTCTTCTCAAAAAAGCCCAGGAACGCGAACAGGGGCGCACCGGCCGCGGGAAAGTGTCGGCGGGGGAGGGTGAGGCGTTTGGCGATTTCCGGCTCCTCCTCCAGCAGCATGGCCAGTTCCTTGGAGCGTGCCGTGTCCACGAAGGCCGCAAGGAGCTCCGCGAGTGTTACCGGCAGCGAGACGGGCTTGGTGCCCTCCTGAGGAGGCGCGATGGGGTACTCCGTCGCGTCCGGGTCGATGAAGGCGAACGCGATACCGGGAGGCGTCGTGCGCGTGTCGGGCTGTGGAATCGGACGCCACTCCAGCTTGCCGTCCGTGGTTTCGCGAAGGCCATCACGGGCGAGCCCCACGGCCAGACGCAGAGGCGTGTTGTCGAAGACGCCACCATCGATGAAGAGTTCGCGCCTCGCCTCCGAGGGCAGGCAGACCCCGGGCTTCGCGGAGGACTTCGGTGCGCAGGTCCGCAAGGGTTGCGGCGGGAACGCAATGGGGAAGGACATGGACGCGAGCAGCAATTCGCGCAGGTTCGCGAAGGGGATTTCTCCCTGCTCTTCCGTTTCGAGAAGCAGCTCCAGTCGTCGGCCTTCGCGCGTGGTGTAATTGGTTGCACGGGGATGTCGTCCCGTCCCACGTCCCTGGATGCGGATGGCGAACTTCTCCTCAAGTCGAGGCAGGTCGAGGCGCCCGTTCGCGGCCTGAAGGGCACGAGGCGAAAGACGCGTCGTCGAAACTCCGAGCACCACGTCGCAGGAGGGGTCCAGGCCTCGGTTCCAGGCTTGTTCGATATGGGAGGCGCGCCTCTCCAGTGCCTCCCGCGAGAAGACACCGAGCGGCGTCGTCGAAGTCGGGACGAACAGGTCGTTGAACCCAATGGGGACCCAGATGTCCCAGAACAGTGATTGGCCCGGCGTGGACGCATCCACGCCACAGGTCGCCATGATCGCCAGCAAGGCGTTGAGGCTTCCTGCGGAGGCGCCCGTCACGAGGCGCAGGTCCACCGAGCGTTCTCCCTGGGACGACGTCCCTGAGAAGTAGAGGAACCCAGCCTCATACGCGCCCAGAGATACGCCGCCACTTACAGTGAGAGATACCGCCTTGGAGGGAGCGACCTGCGACGGGTTTAGATACTGAGCACCTGCGGGTTCGGCGACGAGGAGCAGCAAACAAGAAAGAATGCGAGCGAGCAGGGACGCATTCTCGTCGGAGCGAAACATCGCCGAGTCTATCATGGGATAATACTCTGCGACTTGGCGCATTGCTTGAGCGTCTGTTGCTCAGTTGCATGCGTGTACTCCGCGATGCTGACGTCAGAAGAAAATCCACGGGCATCGCCCCCAATGCGGAGATTTCCCCACCGCCGAGAGTGAATAGTCAGGACATTATGGGGTGTTGCCATGTAGTCAAATGTCACGTGCGTGCAAGAACTGGAAGGCGGGCGACGCATACAGAGCCATCGTGAAGGCCGCGGACATGGCTGTATTCCAATCGACGAATTGCCTCGTAATCGCCTGGAAGCTTTTCAGATAATATTGTCCAAATCAGGCTCATGTCGGAGCCGTTTAGATAGGACTGCAGGTCGTCTTTGCGAACGAAGCACCCGCTTGTTCCGTTGCTCTCAGCAGATGGATCAATAAACACAAGCCGGCCTGACGGGTCAATGAATCCACCGCGACCATTCCATCGCAGATTGCCTAGGATTTGTGGTATTGGGACGATGGTTGCTAGTGGTTTCGCCGAAGAGGAGTCTTCAGCGAACTCTGGATGCACAGTGTGAGTGGCTGGGATCACAGAACACTTAAAATCGTCCAGTTCGACTGGGACCTGGTTGGTTAATCCACCTGTACCAAGCGAAAGACCGTGCGGATACTCACCGATGAATACGTTGTCTCCGAGCGTCCATCCTTCAGGCATCCGCTGGCCCATGAAACTTTGCGAGCGTATCCACTTCCAAAGGCGGGCGAAGTCCTTCTTTGGAACAAGATAGCTCCGAACTTGGAGCCAGATTTGACGGCGAAAACCACGATCCTTGGGCCGCACACGCATGTCGATGATACTGAGATGCGCTTCCAGTGGATACCACTCTTCGCCGTGGTCTTTGCGGAATGCCCAAAGGGAGTCCTCAAGCCTTAGGACCTCGTTCGCATCAGTGACCCATTGCTCATCAAATTCATGCTTGCCTGTTGTCAAGTCCCCGTCGTCGCGCTTGTAATGTTCCTCTTCGGGAGTAGGAACACCATCGATGCTGATGTCTATGTCGCGAAGCGATTGAGCAGTTAGGGACGTCAGAGGGGCTTCTTCCCACTCATTCTGCTTGGCAGGAACGTGATCAGCTAGGCGACCGAGAAGGCGGGCGAGGGCAATCCACTGATACTTCTTGCCAATCCGCTCAGCCCATTTCGGCCGATGACGCCCACTTCCGAAGCTTCTTATCATGTGTGCGTCGTATGCCTTGAATCGTTTGGGGGTATATCCAAGGTCGAGCACATGTTGGAAAATCCAGCGGCACGCCTCCGCTGGTGAAATTGCATCGCGATACGGACGAATAGCAGAGGGGACTGTTCCGTTTGAAAAATCCCCTCGAAAGGCGTCGATAGCGCTTTCGTAGAGCCCCGGATACTGCGCTTGCTTGTCTTCGTCAAACCATTCGAGGTCCTTCTCTGTTGGAATTTGCAGTGGCCATGGGCTCTTGAATCTTGGGCGCACTGCCTTTGGTGCGAAAGCCACTTTCAGTTTTCGTTGCAATGCGAGTTCGCAGATACAGCGCGCGTGGTCGCGTATGAGTGCGTTGGCTCGAACTTCTTCGCTAAGTATTGGGGCAACGTTGTTTGCAAGAGCAACTAACGTCTCATCCGAATGTGCGCGAAGATGCGCTCCGTAGGCGCAAGCGAGGAGTCTTTCCACGACGTAGTCATCATCCAGGTCGAGCATTTCTGCGCAGAGTCGGGTCCAGATGCCAGGCTGATTCTCGGCGATCTTAACTGCTGCTCTAGACGCATGATCTCGAACCCGGCGATCAGCCGATGCAAAGAACCAGCACAGCACGCGCACCCAAGATACTCCAAGTTCAACATCAAGCGTGGCTTGCTCCGTATTCCAGGCGGAGTTAATCAGGCGCTTAACGGGGTGAAGACTATTTGGTTCTTCCCAATGGTGGTGGAGGTAGGTGCACCAGAATGAGTCGCGGTCAGCTTGCCCCCACTCTAAAAGCTGCCTGTGTAGAAAATCATCAAGATGATGCCTAGGGCGAAGTGATAGCACCAGTAGCGTGTCGAAGATGGGGAACCAGAAAGATTTCGATTTGCTTAAGAATACCTGTAGCCAATGCTTGGTTCGGTCCGTGATTGTTGTGAGTTCTCGCCACTCAAGTCCTTGCAGCCACGGAAGAAATAGCGCCCTATGGTTTTCCTCGGGAGTGACATCGAAAATTTCTTCTGCCCTGAACTCAGGAAGTTGAATTGAAAGTGCCTCCGCGTATCCCATCCGCGTCCGTTTAACGCGGCGGCGAAAAGCAAAGCAGAATCAAAGACATAGGTGCAGCCGAGCAGGCAGGCC
>NZ_JAIQDD010000056.1:0-15837 GCF_020036995.1 Corallococcus sp. AS-1-12
GACATTCTCGTAGAAGCGCAGGTCCCGTCCCGGCTGGATGGCCTGCCGGTAGATGCGCGCGGCGATGGGCTCCAGGCGGTCCCCTGGACGGACTTGATAGAGCGTCGCGGCGGGCTCAGGTAGCTGGGTCGTGATGCGGAATGCCTGCACATAGCCCTGCAGCAGATATCCCCCCACCACGGTGGACACGTAGGACCAGCCAGGCGCCTTGGCGTGGTCCCGGATGACACTCACCCGCGTGCCCGGAGGCAGGGGCGCCAGGGTCAGACAGGTGGAGCCCTTCATCTCGGCGGGAAGCGTCCGGAGGTTGGCGCCATCACCCTGGTCGATGAATCCGAATTGAATCGTCATGTCCCCCACCGTCTCGGGACTGACAGGATTCAGCCACCCGGGCCGGCAGTGAAGGACCGGCCGGGTGGGAATGACAAAGACTTACAGCCGCTACGCGGCGGCCGCCTGCTGGATGCGGGCCTCGGTCTCGTCGGGGCTGACAATCCAAGGCCAGAAACGCTGCGGCTCTCCGAAGTTGTCGAAGAACGTATCGGCCAGCGGAGCCATCGTCGACGCGGCTCCCAGGTATCGCTGCACGTGCGGCGGTGGCGGCTGGAGCAGCATGTTGGTGAACGCGGTGATGAACTGGCCCTCCGTCCGCCAGAAGTGCTCGAAGGCCTGCTCCATCCAGTCCGGCGTGAAGGGCTGGTCGCCGTGCGCGAGGATGGCCTGCGTCATCGCATGCGCCTGCTTCGACGCGCTGTTGAGCCCCTGGCCCGCGATGGGGTCGTTGAGCATGACGACATCCCCCATCCCCATCACCGCGCGCCCCGAGGGCAGCCGCCCCACCGGCTTGCGCACCGTGGGCGTGAACGCGCCGGTGAGCCAGGAGGACTCGTCCACGATGGAGGCTCCCTCCAGCCGCTCCGCCACCCAGGGCGAGAAGTCCCGCAGCACCTGCTTCATTCGCTCCAGGGCTTCCCGCGCGGTGCTCACGCCGCCGAAGCGATCCAATCCCTGGCCGGGGATGGCCTCCAGCAGGAGGCAGTCCAGCGGGCCCCGGATGCGGTCGAAGTACGGCATGGCGAAGTACTCGCCGTGGCCCGCCGTCAGGATGAACTTGAGCGCGGGGTAGGGCGTCTCATGCAGCGGCTTCATGCCGGTGACAATCATTGCCGTCAGGTGCCGCTGCGGCTGCGTGTGGACGCTGCGCCCGGCGTCCCGTTCGAACAGCCGCGTGAAGCTGTTGCGGCCCGTCGTCACCACCACCAGGTCATGCCCGGTCGCGAGCGCCTCCAGCGCGTCCACGTCCACGTCCCGCACCACCACCGTGCCGCCGCGCCGCTCGAACTCCGCGAGCCAGCGTGAGTACTTCGCCCTCAGGTCCAGGGCCCTGCCGGGATTCAGGATGCGCCCCTGGACGCGGAGCGCCCGCTGTCCTGGCGCCGGGCAGACGTCCAGGTCCCCGCCCCGGGCGTACTCCCCCGGGCCCTGCCAGAAGTCGAGCCCCAGCTCCTGCTCGTACTGGTGCGCCCGGCCGAAGAGATAGGTGGTCGCGGCGAGCCGGGCGTTGAAGAGCTGCTCGGGCGTGCGGTCCGAATAGACGGTGACCGCGTAGCCCCGCTCCAGCAGGCCGAAGCCGAGCTGCAGACCGGCCTGGCCCGCTCCGATGATGCCGATGTTCCTCATGGTCCCCCCTGGGTGGTGTCCGGGCGTCACGCCCTGCCAGGACACTACGAAAGGAGGGCACCCTCCTGGCAACGCGCGGCGGTACGAGGCGCCCGGAAACCAACGCCCCGAAGCCGCCTTGCATGTCAGACCCCGCGAGTACTGTTCCTCCTGTCGCAGCGAGAAACGCACGAGGGGGAAACACGTCATGGCGAAGTCTGTGATTGATAACCGCGTCGAGGTCGTCTTCAGCTTTGACACCACGGGCAGCATGTATCCGTGTCTCGCGCAGGTGCGAAAGAAGCTGGGGGCCGCCGTGGCCCGGCTGACGAAGGAGATTCCTGGCATCCGCATCGGCATCATCGCGCACGGCGATTACTGTGACGCCAGGTCCACCTATGTGACCAAGGCGTTGGACCTCACGGACGACGCGAAGGCCATCACCCGCTTCGTGGAGAAGGTGGAGCAGACGGGCGGCGGAGACGCGCCGGAGTGCTACGAGCTGGTGCTGCACGAGGCCCGGAGCCTGTCCTGGACGGAGGGCTACACGAAGGCGTTCGTGCTCATTGGCGACGACGTGCCGCACCCGCCGCAGCACAACCCCGGGAAGCTGGACTGGCGCAAGGAGGTGGCCGCGCTGGGGGAGCAGGGCGTGCCGGTGTATGGCGTCCAGGCGCTGAACCGCCGCCACGCGACGTCGTTCTACAAGGAGCTGGCGGAGAAGTCGGGCGGCTTCCACCTGAGCCTGGATCAGTTCTCGCACGTCACCGACATGCTGCTGGCCGTCTGCTACAAGCAGTCCTCGGACGCGCAGCTCCAGGCATACGAAGCGGAGGTGTCCCGCGAGGGCCGCATGAACCGCGGCCTGAACGCGATGTTCAACACGATGCTCAAGCGGGCCGCGTCCACGCTCTTCGGTGAGACGGACCTGCGCGCGGTGCCCCCGGGCCGCTTCCAGGTGCTGGAGGTGGAGGCGGACAGCGCCATCAAGGAGTTCGTGACGGAGAACGGACTGGGCTTCAAGACGGGGCGCGGCTTCTACGAGTTCACCAAGACGGAGACCATCCAGGGCCGCAAGGAGGTGGTGCTGATGGACCGCAAGTCCGGCGACCTCTACAGCGGCGAGCGCGCGCGGGAGATGCTCGGCCTTCCTCCGGGGGAGACGGTGCGCATCCGGCCCGCGAGCCTGGAGAAGTACGTCGTCTTCGTGCAGAGCACGTCCGCCAACCGCAAGCTCAAGGGCGGCACGAAGTTCCTCTACGAAGTGGAGGACTGGGACGGCGCGCGCGCCGCGGCCTGAGGGGTGTGAAGGCCGCGAACCCCCTTGCGGCCGTGCGTGTGACACCACTACAAGCACGCCGTTGCCTACCCGAGGGGGTTTTCGCGTGTATCGAAAGAATGTTCTCAGCGCCGTGTTCGCGTTGGGGTTGCTGACGGCGATGGGGGCTCAGGCCGAGGTGCTGTACGCCCAGGCCAACTTCCTGCTGAACAAGAACCAGCTCTCCGCGGTGAACTACCGCGGCAAGGGCACGGTCATCCCCGTGGGCGCGAAGGTCGCGGTCCTCGAGCGGGACAACGACGAGGTGCGCTGCAAGGTCGTCGACTCCGGCGCCGAGTTCCGGTTCGTCACGCACCGGAGCCTGGGCAAGCCCATCAACGTGCTGTTCGCCGGCTTCTTCGCCGAGCAGGACCCGGCCCCGCGCATCGCCGCGCTGTCGCCCGAGGACCAGAAGCAGGTCCGCGCCGGAGAGCTGACCCGGGGCATGTCGCGCGAGGCCGTGCTCCTGACGGCCGGTCCGCCGCCGCCGCACCGCACGCCGTCGCTCCAGGGCAACCGCTGGACGTACTGGAGCTCGAAGCTCTCCACGTTCGAGGTCGACTTCGGCCCGGATGGCAAGGTCGTGCGGCTGAGCAACGAGCCCGTGGCCGCTCCCGCCCCCGAGCCCGTGGTGGAGAAGAACTACTACGCGACCGCGAACTTCCACTTCGAGGACGGCACCGTGTCCTGGGTGAACTACCTCAAGGGCCCCATCATCCCGTTCAACGCGCGCGTGGAGGTGCTGGACAAGGGCTCGTCCTCCGTGAAGTTCAAGGTCGTGGAGACCGGCGCGGAGCTCGAGTTCACCAACGACTCGCGCTCGGGTTCGGAGACCTGGAAGCTGTTCCAGGCCTCGTTCGCGCCGGAGGACCAGGCCGCGAAGCTGGAGGCGCTGTCGCCGGAGGACCGCAAGCGGGTCTCCGCGTCGGAGGTGGAGCCCGGCATGAGCCGCGACGCCGTGCGCATGGCGTGGGGCCCGCCGCCCGCGCATGAGACGCCGTCGTTCCAGTCCAGCACCTGGACCTACTGGAAGTCGAAGACGGCCAAGGTGCGGGTGAAGTTCGGCAAGGACGACAAGGTCGCCGCCATCGAGTAGCGCGGCGCACGCAGGTCCCTGACGACGCGAGAAAGGCGTGACGGCTCATCGCCGTCACGCCTTTTTTCGTCACCGCGTCAGGCTTCGCGGCGGACTACTCCAGGGTCGGGGCCTGGCTCATGCCGGCCGTCGCGTCCAGCATCGGCGCCTGGGCCAGGGACAGCACGCTGGTCGCGGCGCCGCCCACCGCACCCACCGCGCCGCCCACCGCGCCCACGGCGCCGCCCACGCCCTCGGCGACACCCTGCACGCCCTGGGCAACGCCCTGCACGCCCTGGGTGATGCCCTGCACCAACTGCGCGATGCTGCTCAGCACGTTGGCGGCGCCCTCCAGCAGCTTGCCCAGCTCCGCGGCCTTGCCGCCGAGGCTGCCAGCCGCGTCGAAGCCGTCCTGCTTCAGGGCCGACAGCGCGTTGGACATCTTGCCGCCCACCTTCCCGGAGGGGGACGCATCCACGGCGCCAGGAAGGCCCGGCGTGTTGGGCTTGGAGACGGAGGACGGCGTGGTGGGCTTGGAGGTGGCGGACGGCTGGGTGGGGGAGGGGGTGGGCTTGGTGGCGGGGGACGGGACGGAGGGGGTGGAGCGACCGGCGGC
Source organism: Corallococcus sp. AS-1-12 (assembly GCF_020036995.1). Taxonomy (NCBI): domain Bacteria; kingdom Pseudomonadati; phylum Myxococcota; class Myxococcia; order Myxococcales; family Myxococcaceae; genus Corallococcus; species Corallococcus sp. AS-1-12. The sequence continues at coordinate 4,669 of NZ_JAIQDD010000056.1, forward strand.
GCGGATGGCCATGACGTGTCTCTTTTCGGGAAGGGGAGTGGGTGTTGCTTTCAGCGACGAGGACACACATAGCAGCGGGCGTGCCAGCGCCCCGGACCCGCCAGGCCGTGCGTAAGCCGCTGATCTTGCTGGAAGCGTGAGAGGCACCGCCCGGGTCCAGGGGCTTGCGCCTGGTGACTGCCGTCAGGCGTTGATGTGTCCAGTCACCAGGGGCGGGTTCGCGTCGGGCGTCGTGTCGACCGACGCGTCGACGGCGCGCGTGAAACCCCTCGCCGCGAGGGGCTCCGAGGAGCGCCGCGTGCGGCATGGGCGCTGCAATCGGTGCCTGGCAACGGATGGCGGCCTGCGTCGCCCCGTTCCACCCGCCGCATCTTCCTGGAGCCCGTCATGACGACCTCGACCGTTGCCGCCATCCGTCCGCAGCCGAGCCTGCTTGCGACGCCACCCGAGCCCGTGCTGAACGCGACCCAGGTGCTGGGCATGGGGCAGGGCGTGGTCGCGGCCTACTCCGCCTTCAATGGCAAGGAGTACTCCGCGCCCTCGGGCTGGACGCAGGTGGGCAGCCTCACGGCGTGGGTGCCGCAGAAGGGCGGCGTCGCGGAGGCGTTCGGCCTGTGGTTCACCTCCAACGCGGATTCGACCACGGCGATGCTGGCGCTGCGTGGGACCGTGACGTCGGCGGACACGAGCGCGGACGAGCAGTACGCCACCACGTCCTTCGCGCCGTACTCCGGAACCTCCCTGTCGCCGGTGCCGCAGGTGCACAGCGGGTTCTGGGGCATCTACACCGGCGCGAGCAGCTCCGTGCCCCAGTCCATGCAGGCGCAGGTGTTCGCGTGGCTGAAGGCGAACAACATCCAGACGCTCTACGTGACGGGCCACAGTCTGGGCGGGGGGCTGGCGGAGTTCCTGGCGCTGGACCTGGCGGTGAGCCAGCCGTCGCTGAGCGTGACGACCGTCACGTTCGCGGCGCCGATGGCCGGGCTCGCGGATTCGTGGGGGACGGCCTACACCCAATACGTCACGAGTCCGGCGACGGTGCGCGTGGTCAACCAGTACGACGTGGTGCCCACGTTGCCGCCGTCGTGGCTGGCGCCCAACTACACGCAAGTCGGTGTGGAGTTCGCCGTGCTCTTCTACAACACGTTGGGGGACACCAGCACGCAGGAGGCGACCATCCGGCACGAGATGGACAACCACCTCACCGTGCTCACCCAGGCGCTGCCCGCCACGCCTCAAATCTACGTGGGCGCCTTCCCGGATGGCGTCTACACGGACAGCCAGGGCAAGCCGCTCCAGGACACCAGCGTGGCGCCCACCGCGGACACCGTGACGGCCGCGAAGGCGTCCGTGAAGGCCCTGCCGCAGCGCCCGGTGGCCCAGCCGCCGGACCGTCGGGTGGCGACGAAGTAGGGCCCTGGACACCTTCGTCGCGCGGAGGACCGACAGCTCGATGTCGCCAGGCACCTGCTGGTCGCGGCCCAGGCCGAGCAGGGCCTGTGTCACGGTCGACGGCAAGCCTGTCCATGAGTCCTGGGGGAGCGACACGGCGGCTTACGCAGGCCGTGCCAGCTTCAAGGTCCTCGGTGCATTGTCTTGCCGGTCCTCGACCTCGCCCCATGATTCGCCGGGACCCCGCGCGTGCGCAGGATCCCGGCTCTCATGGGAACGCTCAGCGTGCGTCGAGCCGCGCGGTCTGCGGCACGAAGGCGCTGCCAGAGCTGGGGGCGACGTACCAGGCGCCAGGGGAGTTGCGCTCCCGGGCCACCAGGTCCGCCTTGCCGTCCCCATCCATGTCCGCGACGAAGAGGCGGTACGCGCTGCTGCTCGTCGCCCAGCTCGTCAGCCACGCGGACGTCTGGGGCACGAAGCCCGTGCTCGTGCCGAGCGCCACCTTCCAGGCCTGGGGGCCGGTGTGCTCCTTGGCCACGAGGTCCGCCCTGCCGTCGCCGTTCACGTCCGCCACGAACAGGTCATGGTCCGCGCTGGGGACCCCGAAGCCCGCGAGCGAGCCGGGCTGCGCCGTGAACCCGCTGCCGGTGTTGAGCGCGACGTACCAGAGGCCGGAGCCGGTGCGCTCCTTGGCCACGAGGTCCGCCTTGCCGTCGGCGTCCACGTCCGCCACGAACAGGTCGTACGCGCTGCTGGACACGGCCCAGCCCGTCAGCCAACTGCTCGACGCGGGGACGAACTGCGACCCGGTGCTGAGGGCCACGTACCAGGTCCCCGGCGCCGTGCGCTCCTTGGCCACCAGGTCCGCCTTGCCGTCCGCGTTGAGGTCCGCGGCGAAGACGTCATACGCGCTGCCCACCGCCCAGCCCGTGAGCCAGGAGGTGCCGCCGGGGACGAAGCGGTCGCCGTTGCTCAGGGCCACGTCGAACGTCCCGTTGACGCGGCTCTGCGCGATGAGGTCCTTCTTGCCGTCGCCGTTCACGTCCGCCAGGAACAGGTTGTAGGCGCTGCTGGCCACCGCCCAGTCCGTCAGCCGCGCCACCTCCTTGAAGGTGGGCACCAGCTTCAGGGCGCCCGCCTGCTTCTCCAGGGCCACGCTGCCCCAGCGGCCCGGGTAGTCGCGCTCCTTGACGATCATCTCCACCGGGCTGCCGTCGCCGCCGGACGGGGCCGCGTTGCCATCCGCCTTCGTGTCCGTGAAGGCATCCCCGAACCAGACGTCGAAGTCGACGCCGCGGTCACAGTCGGTCCCGAAGCCGGCGCCGTCGCTGGAGATCAGCAGGTTGCGGGTGAACTGCTGCAGCCGCGGGTCCACCCGGGAGACCATGGGGCCTCCCATGTTGTGCAGCGTCGCCCAGTCATCCAGGCCCCAGCTCCAGAGCATGCTCATGCCAGCGACGACGTGGCCGCTGGTCGCCTTGGGGCGGTACAGGACCAGGTGGGTGAACTCATTGCCAAAGGGCGTCGGGTTGTTCGTGGCCCACGTCGGATCATCGGAGAACTGCCCCTGTCCCAGCGGCAGCACGCACGCGGTGGGATCGATCCGGAACAGTTGGTTGGGATGGATGGAGTCCGCCTCCCACCCCAGGTTGCCCACGTAGATGCCCTGCGAGGAGAGGTATGGGCCGATGAGCGTGTCGCCCGTCGCGGTGATGCCGGTGCCCAGGCTGGGGCGGGCCGCCACGGTGTCCGTGAAGAAGGTGAGCGGCAGCTCGAAGGTGTTGCCCGCCGGGTCGATGGGGTACTGCACGCCGAGCAGCTCCTGCTCCGGCTTGTGCACCGGCGGCGCCCGGAACCAGGTGGTCGTCAGGCTGGGGTTGACGGACAGCATCGGATCCGAGCAGTCCGGTCTGGATGCGGGGACGGTGACGCCGGGCCGGCACGCGGACGAGGGGGTCGTCGTGTCGGTGGCGCTGTCCTTGTAGCCCACGATGATGGGGCCCGGGTTGCCCGTGGTGGAGGCCTCGTAGCGGATCTGCCAGTAGCCGGTGTTGCCTGCCATGGCGACGAGGTTGCCGCCCCCCGCCACGAAGGACTCCAGCCGGTTGCGCGTGGTCATGTCCCAGTATTCGCCGTGACCGGAGAGGATGGCCGAGCGCCGGGAGGTCAGCAGGTTCGAGAAGCGCGAGACGTCGTAGTCCGTGGCCACCGTGTACGGCAGGTCGTTCTTCTCCAGGTAGCGCAGCAGCGGGACGTCCGTCTTGAAGTGGGTGGGGACGTTCCACGACGGGCGCGCCATGGAGACCTTGGTGGCCCGCTCATAGGAGTACATGCCGCGCCAGGGGCACTGCGACCAGCCCTCACAGGGCTGGGCCGTGGTGCTCGTGTGCAGCGTCTCTCCCCAGGGGTTGTAGACCTCTGTCGTCGTCGGATTGACGATGACCAGCCGGTCCGTGGACGCGTCGTCGCGCACCACGAACGTCGCCAGCGTCTCCTTGGGCAAGGTCACCTTCGGGGTGATCCGCACGAAGTACACCCCCGAGCTGAGCGTGCCCACGGAGGGCTGCACGGGGTTGCTCCACGCGCACTCCACCAGGCCGTAGTCCACCTCCTGTTGCCGGATCGCCAGGTAGTTGGGGACGGTGGTGGGCGTCTCCGTGCCGCAGCGGGGCTGCGAGATGGGCCCGTAGGTCGTCGCGGGGGCGGCGTCCGAGTCGTGGACCACCTGCGCGCCCGCGCCGCCGTACCAACCCAGCCGGTAGATGCGCAGCCGGAAGGACTCGGGGCTCTGGATGTAGAGGGTGGGGGTCTCCCCCGTGTTGATGGAATAGGGCGCGACGTACACGCCCCGGGGGGCGACCGTCGGCTCCGCGGGGTCATGGTGTCCCTGACGGAACGTCGACGGGACGATGAGGTCTTCCCAGTCCGCCGCGTGGGCCTGACGGGTCCAGGAGAGCAGGGCAATCACTCCCAACATGAGCTGCAGGGGATGGTGTTTCAAGAGGTGTTGCTCCAGACGTGAGAGGGAATGTCCCGCGCGTACGGCGCGGGGATTCCCGTGGCAGGCATTGCCTTGTGATGGGGAGCTGGAATCCCTTGCGGTCAAAGGATGAGCGCAGGGGAAGCCTGCCGGCAGCCTAGCGGCTTTCCCTGAAGCCGTCTGCCTTTCTTCACGTGGACATTGCAGGAACTCGTCGGAGGTACAGCGATCGATGAGATCGATGAACCCCATGCCGTGCGTCTCCAAGAGCGCCGAGCAGGAGGTCCCCGAGTTCCTTGACGTCGCGGGACACCGGTGGTGATGGCCGCGATGTACCTGGTCCTGGTGGCGGTGCCGCGGATTTCGCCCAGGGGCTATCGCGTGGAGCGCTTCCAGGGCGTCTTCGAGGGCCTCCAGGCGGCGCTGCTCGCGTTCCTCTTCCTGCTCAACGCCCTGGTCCTGCTCTCGGGCATCGGTGTGTCCGTGCCGATGGCGCGCGTGGTCCCCGCGGGCGTGGGCCTCTTCTTCTGTGGAATCCGGACGCCCTGGACGCTCGCGAGCGACGAGGTCTGGCTGCGCACGCATCGCCTGGGAGGAAGGCTCTTCGTCCTCGCGGGACTCATCGTCCTCGTCGCGGGGCTGCTCGGCGCGGGTCCGGTCCCCGTGCTCGCGGCTGTCGCCGTCGCGGCGGTGACTCCGGTGCTCTACTCGTACTTCCTCTATCGCCACCTCGAGGGGGACGAGCACGGACCGACGGACGCGACCCGGATTCGATATCCCGCTGCATGACGTGTTGTCCCGCCATGTTCCACCCCATGCCGCAGGTTCATGCGACATACGTGCAACATGGCGGGACTGGAGTGGAGCCCCCGCGCAGGCAAGCGTGGCTAGTTCGTGCTGATCTCGTCCTGGGACACCTGGAGGCCACGGGGGCGCCGCATGCCCAACTCGACCATCACCTCGCGGGATCGCTTCGCCATCTCGTGCAGCTCCGACACCGCTTCCTTCCGACCGTAGGCGTCTCCCTCTCCGAGCCAGCGGCGCAGGTCCGCCGCCAGTTCCCGCGCCGTCTGGTAGCGGGCTTCCGGGCGGGGCTGGAGGAGCTTGCGCAGCGCCAGGCCCAACCCCTGCGGAAGCGACTCCGTCAACGCCTCCAGGTCCGCTTGCGAGTAGGTCGCCGCGCGCCAGATCGCGTCCTCCACGCCAACAGGGCTTCCTGCGAGCCGAGCCCGCCTGACGGCACGTCGGACCCGCACGCGCTGCCGGACTGAAAGCGAGTCCTTCACCTCTTCGGTCAAGGCGTCCGGGGCATCCAGGAGGTTCTTCCTCGTCGCGAGTTCAAGCAGGACATTGCCAAGCGCGAAGAGGTCCGCTCTCGCATCCACGCGGCCCGTCAGGAGCATTTCCGGGGAGGAGTAGAACGCATCCCCCTGCGGCTGGCGCACCGTGGACGAAACGCGGCCGGGCAGGTCCGACAGAGCGAGCCCAAAGTCGGAGACCTGCACGTCACCGTTCCAATCGACGAAGATGTGCTCCACGTCGAGCGCCCGGTGGACGATGTTGAGAGAGCGCCCCTGCTCGTCCTTCGCCTCGTGGGCATGCTCCAGGGCCTCGGCGACGCGCGCCCCGACATGGAGCGCGAAGAGGGGAGAGAACCGGCGACCGCACTCCCCCGAGAGCGTCAACAGGGTGTTGATGCTGTGCCCCGACGGATGCTCGGTGATGACGTACCAGCACCCCTCCGCCTTGTGCAGCCCATGGACACGGAGGATGCCCGGATGGTCGAGGTACGTCGCGAGGCGCACCTGCTCTTCAAGCTTCGCCCGCGCCCGCTTGATGCGAGGCACCTCCAGCAACTTCGGAACGCCCACTGCCTTGAGCAGCACCTTGCCCCGGATGTTGCCCTCGGAGGTACGGCGCCGGGCCAGCAGGAGACTCAACCCGTGGTGGACCTCTCCCAGGTCTTCGCGGAACTCGTACTGGAAGCCGTCCCGGGTGAAGAGAATGGCTCCGCGTGGAAGCCTGAACTCACTTTCCGACATGCTCTTTCCTCCTCTTCGCGCAGGCATCCGAAAGCCGACGCGTCGTGGGCGACGTTACCCGTGGGATGGGCCGTCGTGGAACGACCCTGGGAGGTCATGTCGCGTTTGAGGAGGAGGGGGCGAAATCAAGCACCTACCCACCACGTCGCCCCGGGGCTGCTCAGGGCCAGCGATCCACCACTGTCCCGGAGCCTCGATTGACCGCCATCACCTTGCCGTCCTTGAACGCCACGGCAGTTCCCTCGTGCACGAAGCAAATGGGGTACGCCTCCTGCCCCGGGAGCTTCACGCGGTCATACCGGATGACGAGTGCCGGCCCCTCCGCACGCCCCATCTTGTCGGAGAGGTAATAAGCCTTGCCGTAGAAGCGTGTGCCCTTGGGGGCGACCGCCGCCTGCCGGTCATCGTTGACGCCTTTGGGGACCACCCCCACCACATCCGCGCCAGCGGTGAACCATACATTGTCAAAACCCGCTTGGCGTTCATCGAGTTGAAGGGAGAAGCTGTCCCCTTCCTCCCAGTGAAGTTGCTCCCGCATGGCCTCTTCCGCCCCAGCCGGGCAGGTGAAGCGCTCTGGACGGATCTGGGCACCCGGACAACCCGCCGCCAGCGCCGCGACGAGCGACAGCGACGCGCACTCGACGGCAGCAACGGACTTCTTCGGCAGGCGGAGCGCACGTCCTGGGGGCGAGGCTTCGGGGGCTGGGGTCTTCAAGGCGGATCCTTCCTTCGGGGCAGCGGCGATGGCTGGCCCCGGGACTGTCACGGACGAAGGGCCAGCAGGTGTCATAGCAGGAGGGTGTGTTTCGGGCGGTGCGGAATGGGCGGTGGCAGGAGGAGGGCGTGGGGCTGCGGCGTCGTGCGGCCCGGCAGGCCCGCCGGTGGCGCTCCCTGACGAGCGCCAGAGGGTCGCAGCCATGACGAGCGCGACGATACAAACGACGCCTGCGAGCCACCTTCCCGCGCGAAGCGGTCGCTCCATCATGGCCACATGCCGCTTGAGGGATTGCGGCGTGGGGGGCATCGCCAGTGCCCCAGGTGTTGGCCCTCCGTGACGCTGATCAGCGGGTGGATGGGCCGGAACATCATACTCAGCGGAGCGCTCGCCACGGAGATCCGCCAGTTCGCGGCGCAGCGCCTCGGTATCGACCGGACGCCCCTTGGGGTCTCGGGCCAGGATGGTCTCGACGAGGTCGCTCAGGGCCGCTGGCACCCGCGCATTCGCCAATCGAGGGGGCGGCGGTGGGAGGGCAGGGCTGTTCAAGTCGAAGCGCGGACGAAACTCCGTCGGGCGTGGGTCGGTCAGCAGTTCATGGAGCATGACGCCGACCGCGAAGATTTCGTCGGCGACATGGAAGGCGTAGCGGGCCCGGTGCTCGTCCTTGTGCTCGCGCAGGAACTTGAACTGCTCGGGCGCACGATAGCGGTCTGTCCCTGGAGGCAACCCCCCATCCGTCAGGTCTTCGGCGAAGGTGTAGGTCGCGCAACTGAAATCGATGATGACGGGCTCACCGTCGCTCTTACGGATGAGCACGTTGGACAGCTTCAAGTCCCGATGCATGATGCCCCGGCGATGCATGTATGCCAGCGTCCGGGCATGGGTCTGCTTGGGGTCGCCGCTGGACTCCCGGTGCTGGGCCACCTTGATGGCCCGGTGCCTGCCGTTCTTTTCGCCAAGGAAGACGAACGCAAAGCCTCCGTCACCGGGCGGCTTGGAAACCTGCCACCCGTCAATCAACGCACCGGGCGGAACGTGAAGCAGCGTCGCGCTCATTGAGCATCCTCCGCGGAGGGCTTCGGGAAGCGCACGTCTGGAATCGTGAGCCGACGCTCCCCATCACCACGCACCTCCAGGGTGAAGACGAGGTCTACTTTCGTCTTGGGTACTTCCACGACCGCCAGCACTCGCCCGTTCTCCCCCGGAAGGATTGCACCCGGCTTCTCGGCTACGAGTCGTGCCCGCAGGGGCATGCCGACTCGCCCCACGAACATTGCTTCTCGTGGTGTCCAAGCGGGGTGGTCAGGGCGGTTCACAATCTTCACGTCCGCCAGGATCCATCCCGTGCCCCGAAAGGTTACGATCTTGTCCAAAATCAACCCCTGCACAGCATCGAGCGTGCCTTTGCGGCTGGACGTCGTGACGCCCTTCGCGTCCACGTAGCCGAGGAGCACGAAGTCTTCCGGCTTCGGCACCGGGGCTTGAGTCGTGGGCTGGCAGGCCGTATTCGGCGGCTCCGGGCGTTGCACGTCAATCAGTGCATCAACGTCGCGCGGATCTGTCACGAGCACGAAGGCGGCCCGGGTGGGCGCTCGGCCGTCGGCGAAGAAGACCCCAATCTCCTGACGCTCGCCGTCGGCAAGGTTGGCCACGGGCTGAACGATGATCGACCGCTCGCCCGCGTCCAGGACGCGGATCCGGGATTCGTCGAAGGTGAGGGTCTTCCGCTGGATCGGCGCAGAGAACAGGAACACCGTCCGGGCCTCCGCCGCGACATGGACGACGGGCAGCGGTTCGGCCGGCGTGCTGGCGATGGTCACGGAGCGCTTACGATCAACGCGCGCCCCCGTGGCCGGCTCAGCCCCCGCAGCAGCTCCCGAGACAAGCGCGAGCGCGAGGGCCAATCTGAACGGTTGGAGCAATGGTGCATGACCTCCCGGATGGGAAGGCTACCATCGCCGATGCCAGCGCAGTGGGTCTCTTCCTACAACCAGAGTGCCGCACCGGGCTCCTGAATCGGGTCAAGGTGCTGCACGTCCGCCGATCTCCGGGAAGCGCTCATAGGCCCGAAGGAGCGCGGCCAGGTGGGCGGGGTTGTCCAGGTCGAGCGGCGCGTCGGTGAGCTGCACGACCCAGCCGCCCGATGCTGTGCGCCGCGCCCGTAAAAACAACTCAGAGTCGCGGGCCGGGTCCGGGAATCCGATGGCTTGCGCGGCAGCGGCGGACCAGTAGTTCAGCCACCCGAGGAAGTGCGGAACCTCAGGCGTGGACCTGTCCCATGGGAGCTTGAGCGATGGCAGTCCATGGGGCGAAACGTGCAGCGCATCGCCGGGATGGCGGAACTGTTGCGCCACGATCCCACCATAACCGCTCGGCGTTGCATGCCCCCATACGGCGCGAGCGCCCTCCGCTACACCTGCAAGCACATCGGCAGCCCCCGCGAGGCCGACTGCGTCGAGTGGCAGGTCCGCATGGACTTCAAAATGCGGCGGGCTTCCTGCTGCAAGACCGTTTGGGTTTTCCTGTCCGACTACCGTCACGAGCTGGTTGTCATCATCGTTGCAGAGGAACGGGAAACCGCCGTTTGTCATATTGGCCGCTACCCACTCGTCGCGTTGAGGCAAGGCGACGAGGTCCCCCTTTTCCGACATCGTCCACCCCAGGCGTAATCCGGGCAGCGCACGTTCCATTGCATGGACAACTGCGGTCGCGCGGTCATCATCATCCTGGAGCGCAGGCGCGTGGGCGATGACGATGAGGGTTCTGTGAGCGGCCGTCATTTCAACACCAGTCCATGATGACAACTTTCAGGGTGGGGTCTTCGTCGAACAGCACAGCTTTATGCGCGGCGCTTCGCACTCCAATGACGAAGTTGTACCCGCAGTCCCTTGCGAGTTTGGCCTCGCGCCTCAGTTCAGGCAGCTTCATCCTGACAAAGAACCTTTGGGAGCGCGGTGGCTGTTTTTCAAAATCATCCGTCTTGATGTCCCACAGCGTGCGATTGATGAGGACCAGTCCGTCGAAGTTCTTCCCATTGACGAGTACATCCCAGCCCGGGAAGCTGTTATTGGGGATCCTGTCAGCGCATTCGTTGTGTGGATCGTTGCCGCCCAAATGTCGCACCGGGACGGGCCTGCATTCGGAACGGCGCTCGCGATCCGGTGATTCGGGCGGAACCGGAGGGAGCCAATCCTGCCCCGCTGGCTCGGGATTCAGCTTGGGCTTGCGTTGCACTTCAGCTTCTCGGGATGACACCTTCGTTCCTCGTGAGGTCCCAGCCTCTTCTGGGAAGGCATGGCGGAGTTCATATGCGTCCAGCGCTTCTTTGATGGCGAAGCCGACCACTACCACGCCAAGCACGATCACGGCTCCCACGGCAATCTCAGGAGCCGCCAACACGCAGAAACCGATTCCCACAGATGCGGCGTCAGCGGACGCGACCGCGCATCTTCCCGTAGTGTCGTGGAACTCGATCCGGTCATGGTCAAGGGCTCGATAGCATCTCTCCACCAGCACCGGCCAAGACTGTGACGCTTCGCGGACCACGCACTGTCCTCCGTCAGTCCACGGCAGCGCCGCCGCACGCTGGAGATTGGCGATCCTCGGGTTCCGGGCCGCGTGCGCCCTGGGGCTTGGTGCCGGCGTGGCGCAAGCCGCGAGGAAGAGCAGGAGTGCGGCGCAGGCGCGGAGTCGCATGGTCACGTCCTTTCAGTCGAACCAGCGAGCCAAGGGGGAAGGCTGGCCGACTGTGGAGTATGCCAGCATCCGAGAATATCGTGGATACCTGGAAGCACGCCGATGCGCGGCAGCTCGGGCGTCAAGAGGCGCGAGCGGGAACGTCACCAAAGACAACGGCAGGCGGGCTAGCGAAGTGAAGTCCCCAAGCCCCTACGACAAGCGCGGCTGACCCCTCAGCGCAACGAGGCGGCACCGCAGCACCGAGTAGTCCCATGTCACGTCGTAAGCGTTCACGGGGTGGTGCTCGCCTGCGGGGTCAGTGAGGCAGCGAACGGTGGGCCTCACCACGCTCGACGTGG
>NZ_JAIQDD010000057.1:0-14329 GCF_020036995.1 Corallococcus sp. AS-1-12
GAGCGTGGTGCCCTGGCACTCCAGCGCGGGAGCGTCCGGGGTGCGCGCGGCCTGGGCCTCGAAGAGGTGGTGCGCGCAGGTGTCCTGGACGAAGGCGACGTGCGAGTCGTTCCAGTCGACCAGCATGCGCTGGCGCTCGCCGGGCGCCAGCAGCGTGAGGTCCGAAAGCAGGCCGCCGGGGGCCGCCTCCAGCAGCTCTTCCAGGGCGGTGCGCCACTGGCCCAGCAGCAACTGGATGGTCGCGTCGCTGAAGCGCTCCGTGTCGTACGACAGCATCAGCACCGTCGCGTCCTGGGGCATCACGCAAGCGGAGAGCGGGTAGTTTGTCCGGTCGAGCAGCTCGACGTCATCCATCTCCAGCCGCTGGGCCTGCTCCATCACCTCCGCGGCCAGCGGGTAGTTCTCGAAGACGAGGATGCTGTCGAAGAGCGCCGTGCCGCGTGGCACCTGGCTCCAGCCCTGCACCTGCACGAGCGGGCTGTGCTCGAACTGGCGCTGCTCCAGTTGCTGCTCCTGGAGTTGCCGGAGCCACGGCAGCAGGCCCTCTTGCGACGGGAGGCGCACGCGCACCGGCAGCGTGTTGATGAACATGCCCACCATCCCCTCCACGCCCGCGAGCGCGGGGGGACGGCCGGAGACGGTGGCTCCGAAGACGACGTCGTCCACGCCCGCTTGGCGGCCGAGCACGAGTCCCCAGGTGGCCTGCGCCAGGGTGTTGAGCGTGACGCGGTGGCGGCGGGTGAAGGCCTGGAGCGACTCCGTCATCGCGTCAGGCAGCCGCAGCTTCAGCTCCTTCACCGCGGGCACGCCCGCGCTCTCGCGGACCGCCGCGGTGGACTCCGGCAGCGGCGTGGGCGTGGCGAACCCGGAGAGCGTCCGGCGCCACCAGGACTCGGCCTCGCCCAGGTCCTGCTGCTTCAGCCAGGCGATGTAGCCCCGGTATTCCGGTGCCCGCTCGCGCTGGAGCGGCGCTCCCTGCTCCAGCGCGTCGTAGAGCGCGAAGAGCTCATCGAACAGCAGCCCCACGCTCCAGCCGTCCAGCAGCAGGTGGTGGAAGCTCCAGTGGCAGCGCCACTCGCTCTCCGCGACCCGGACCATCGCCACGCGGGACGGCGGCGTGCGCACCAGGTCGAAGCCCCGGGCCCGGTCCTCGTCCAGCAGGGCCTCCCGCCGCGCCTGCTGCTGGGTGGCATCGAGCCCGCGCCAGTCGTGCTCCGCCCACTCCAGCTCCACCTTCGCGCGCACGGCCTGGAGCGGCTGCGGCACCGACTCCCAGAGGAACGTGGTGCGCAGGATGGCGTTGCGCTCCACCAGCTCGCGCCAGGCGCGCTGGAGCCGGGGCATGTCCACCGGGCCCCGGAACGTCCACGCGAGCTGTTCGAAGTACACGCCCGATTCGGGGCTGAGCCGCGCGTGGAAGAGCATGCCCTCCTGCACGGGCGAGAGCGGGTAGAGGTCCTCCAGGTCGGGGGTCCGCTCCAGCACCCGCTCCAGCACGTGCCGGTCCAGCTCCGACAGCGACAGGTCCACCCGGGGCAGGCGGGATGCGCGCTGCGCGTGGTGCTCCGCGAGCAGCGCGCGCAGGGCCTCCAGGTAGCCCCGGGCCAGCGCTTCGATGGTGCCCCGTTCGTGCAGGTTCTCGCTGTACGTCCAGGACAGCTCCAGCCGGCCCTGGAACACGCCCCCGTTCACCTCCAGCAGGTGGGAGCGCGGACCCTGGTCGCTCTGCGCGGGGCCGCTCGGCTCGGAGGCCAGCGCGAACAGGGCCGTGCCCGACGCGAGCGTGTCCAACTGCCCCAGGTAGTTGAAGAGCACCTGGGCGCGCGGCCGGGACTGGAGCCGCCGCGACGCCTCGCCCCCGCGCAGGAACGTGAGCAGGCCATGGCCCAGCCCCTTCCCTGGCACCGCCTTCAGCGCCTTGCCCACCCGGCGCAGCGTGAGGAGCGGCGATTCGGCGGGGGCGGCCTCCAGGGACACGGGCGACATCGCGGTGAACCAGCCCACGGTGCGGGAGAGGTCCACGTCGTCGAAGAGCTCCTCGCGGCCGTGCCCTTCCCGGTCCACCTGGAGGCGGGAGTGCCCCGTCCACCGCGCGAACGCGAGGACGAGCGCGGTGAGCAGCACGTCGTCCACCCGCGTGTGGAAGGTGGCCAACGCCTCCTGGAGCAGGACGCGCGTCTCCTCCGCTTCCAGCGACACGGTGAGCGTGCGCGCCGACGCCAGCGTGTTGTCCCCGGCCCTGTCCACGGGCAGCGGCCGCGCGGCGGAGGCCGGACCCGAAAGCCAGAACGGCAGCTCGCGCTCCAGGGCCTCCGAGCGCGCGTGGGCTTCCAGCCGCTCCGCCCAGGTCTTGAAGGACGTCGTCTTGGGCGGCAGGGCCACGGGCTCGCCCCGGCCCAATTGCTGGTAGGCCGTCTCCAGGTCCTCCAGCAGGTACCGCCAGGACACCGCGTCCACCACCAGGTGGTGCACCACCAGCAGCAGCCGCTGGGACTGGCCCTCGCCCCGCTCGAAGAGGGCGGCATGGAGCAGCGGGCCGTGGGACAGCCCGAACCCGCGCTGCACGGTGGCCGCCGCCTGCTCCAGCGCGGGGCTCCACGCGTCCCCGGGCAGGTGCGACAGGTCCACCTGGCTCAGCGCCGCCGTGGCGTCCGGTCCATCGACGTGCTGCTCCCAGCCTTCCGCCGTGCGGGTGAAGCGCGTCCTCAGGGCGTCGTGGTGCCGCGTCACGTGGCCCAGCGCCCGCGCCAGCCGCGCGGCGTCCAGGCGCTCCCGGGGCTCCAGCAGCACGGACTGGTTGAAGTGGTGGGGCTCCGGGGAGCCCTGCTGGAAGAACGCGTGCTGGATGGGCGTGAGCGGCACGCGGCCGGTGACGGGCCCCTGTTCATCCGGGCGGGACGCGCCCTGGGTCACCACCCGCGCCAGCTCCGCGATGGTCTGGTGCCGGAAGAGCTGCTTGGGGGTGACGCGCAGGCCGGCCTGACGCGCGCGGCTGCTGACCTGCATGCTGCTGATGGAGTCTCCGCCCAGCTCGAAGAAGTTGTCGTGGATGCCAATGTCCTCGCGCCGGAGCACGGAGGCCCAGACGGCGACCAGCGCGTGCTCCACGGGCGTCCGCGCTTGCGGGGTGGCCCTCGTGACGGTGACGGGTCCGGGGGCCGGCAGCGCGCGGCGGTCCACCTTGCCGTTGACGGTGAGCGGCAGCGACTCCAGCGTCACGTACACCGTGGGGACCATGTACTCCGGGAGCCGCTGCTCCGCGTGCTCCCGCAGGGCCGCCAGGGCCGGTTGCTGGCCCGGGGCCGGGACGACGTAGGCCACCAGTTTCGGGTGGCCCGGCGAGTCCTCGCGCACCGCGACCACGGCCCTGCCCACCGCGGCGTGCCGCGCGAGCACCGCTTCGATTTCGCCCAGCTCGATGCGGAAGCCGCGCAGCTTCACCTGGAAGTCGACGCGGCCCAGGAAGTCCAGCTCGCCCGTGGCAAGCCAGCGGGCCTTGTCGCCGGTGCGGTAGAGCCGCTCACCGGGGAGCGTGGCGAAGGGGTGGGGCAGGAAGCGCTCGGCGGTGAGGTCCGCCCGGCCCAGGTAGCCCCGGGCCAGGCCCGCGCCCGCGATGAACAGCTCCCCTGGCACCCCCACCGGCACGGGCCGCAGGTGCCCGTCCAGCACGTAGGCGCGCGCGTTGGCCAGCGGGCCGCCCAGCGTGGCGCGCTCCGTGCCCCGCACCGCGCGGCAGGTGGAGTCCACCGTGCACTCGGTGGGGCCGTAGACGTTGAAGCAGTCGATGCGGGGATGCGCGGCCAGCGTCGCCCACAGCGCCGCGTCCACGGCCTCTCCGCCCACCAGCACGCGCAGCGGACGCTTCGCGCCCAGGCCCTCCTCCAGCAGCAGGCGCAGGTGTGACGGCGAGCAGTCCAGCACGTCCACCGCGTGGCGCTCCAGCCACGCCACCAGCAGGGCCGCGTCCGCGCGGGCTTCCTGCGGCACGACGCACAGCGCGTGTCCGTCCGCCAGTTGCACCAGTTGCTGCACGGAGGCGTCGAAGACCAGCGGAGCGTTGAGGGTGACCCGCAGCGGGCCCCGGGTGCCCGCGTGCGCGGTGTCCGCCAGCGCGCCGCGAAGGTTCATCACCGACGCGTGCTGGATCATCACGCCCTTGGGCCAGCCGGTGGAGCCCGACGTGTAGATGACGTAGGCCAGGTGCTCCGCCCGGCTCACGCGCGGCGGAGGAAGCCCGCTCTCGCGGCCCAGGGCCTCCCGCACGGCGGGCGCGTCCAGGCACAGCGCGGCCACCCCCGGAGCGTCGAAGCGCGCCGCGAGGTGCGCCTGGGTCACGACATGCCGCGCCCCGCTGTCCTTCACCACGAAGTCCTGGCGCTCCCGGGGATAGGCCGGGTCGATGGGGACGTACGCACCCCCCGCCTTGAGGATGGCCAGCACGGCCACCACCAGGTCCACGCCGCGCTCCATGCACAGGGCCACGCGGGCCTCGGGCCCCACGCCCTGGTGCATCAGGTGCCGGGCGAGCCGGTTGGCGTGCGCGTCCAGCTCCCGGAAGGTGAGCGTCCGCGTGTCGTCCAGGACGGCGGGCGCGTCCGGCGTGCGCAGGGCCTGGGCCTCGATGGCGTGGTGGAGGCAGTCCTCGCCCGCGAAGGCCGCGTGCGTGGCGTTCCAGCCGCGCAGCACCTGGTGCGCCTCCGCCTCCGGAAGCAGGGGCAGGTGGCAGAGGGGCAGGGCCGGCTGCGCGACGGCGGCGCCCAGCAGGTGCTGGAGGTGCCCGGCCATGCGTTCGAGCGTCGAGGCGTCGAAGAGGTCCGCGTTGTATTCGAACGCGCCGCTCAGGCCGTCCGGCGTGACGGACAGGAAGAGCGTGAGGTCGAACTTGGACGTGCGCTGCTCGACGCCCAGCGGGCGCAGGGTGAGGTCCGGCAGCGCCAGCTCCCGCTGCGCGTCCTGGTCGTGGACGAACATCACCTGGAAGAGCGGCGGGCGGCTGAGGTCGCGCGCAGGGCGGAGCGCTTCCACGAGCCGTTCGAAGGGCAGGTCCTGGTGCGCATAGGCGCCCAGCGTCGTCTCCCGCACCTGGGCCAGCAGTTGGCGGAAGGTGGTGGCCTCCCCCAGCCGCGCGCGCAGCACCAGGGAGTTGACGAACAGGCCCAGGAGCTCTTCGGACTCCGCCACGTTCCGGCCCGCGATGGGCGAGCCGACGCTGATGTCGTCCTGGCCCGAGTACCGGTGCAGCAGCACCTGGAAGGCGGCCAGCAGCAGCATGAAGGGCGTGACGCCTTCGCGCTGACACAGCTCGCGCACGGCCAGGGCCAGCGCCAGGGGCATGCGCACCGGGACGGTGGCGCCCCGGAAGGTCTGGGTCGCGGGACGCGGCCGGTCCGTGGGCAGGTCCAGGAAGGGAGCTGCTCCCGACAACTGCCCGCGCCACCAGTCGAGCTGCGCCTCCAGCGCCGGACCGTGCAGCCAGCCGCGCTGCCACGCCGCGAAGTCGGCGTACTGGAACGCCAGCTCCGGCAGGGGCGAGGGCTGGCCCGCGTGGAAGGCCGCGTACAGCGCGCCCACTTCCCGCACGAGCAGGCCCATGGACCAGCCGTCGGACACGATGTGGTGCATCGTCAGCACCAGCACGTGCCGCCGCGCCTCCAGCCGCATCAGGCGCGCGCGCTGGAGCGGACCCGTGGCCAGCGCGAAGGGGCGCTGGGCCTCCTCTTGCGCCAGCCGCAGGGCCTCCGGCAGCCGCTCCGCTTCGGGCAGGGGGCCCAGGTCCACCTGCTCCAGGGCTTGAGGCGCGCTGGCCGCGACGCGCACGAACGGCCCGGCGTCATCCACGTGGAAGGTCGTGCGCAGGGACTCGTGACGGCGGAGCACCTCGGACAGGGCGCGTTCGAGCGCTCCCGCGTCCAGCGCTCCCTCCAGCAGCACCACCGCGGGGATGTTGTAGAGCGGGCTGTCCGGCTCCAGCTCTTCCAGGAAGAGCAGCCGCTGCTGGGCGAAGGAGGGCAACAGCCGCGCCTCGCGCGGGGTGCGCTCCAGCGGCGGCCGGTGCACGCCCTGGCCCCGGGCGATGGCGGCCTCCACGGCGACGGACAGGCCCGCCACCGTGGGCGCGTCGAACAGCTCGCGCAGGGGCAGCTCCACCTGGAAGACCTTGCGGATCCGCGACAGGACCTGCGTGGTGAGCAGCGAGTGGCCGCCCAGCTCGAAGAAGTCGTCGTGCAGCCCGACGCGCTCCACGCGCAGCAGCTCCGACCACACGTCCGCGAGCTGGCGCTGCACGTCGGTGCGGGGCGCGGCGTACTCGCGCTCGCGCGCCGCGCCCTGGACCGGCGCGGGCAGGGCGGCGCGGTCCAGCTTGCCGTTGGGCGTGAGCGGCAGGGCGTCCAGCGCGACGAAGGCGGACGGCACCAGGTAGTCGGGCAGCGCGTCCTTCAGCGCGCGGCGGAGCGCGGCGGCGTCCAGCGGCTGGCCGGGCGCGGGGACGACGTAGGCCACCAGCCGCCTGTCGCCCGGGACGTCCTCGCGGACGGCCACGCAGGCGTCCTGGACCTCCGGGCGGCCGCGCACCGCGGCTTCCACCTCGCCCGGTTCGATGCGGAAGCCACGCACCTTCACCTGCGTGTCCGCGCGGCCCAGGTACGCGAGCTGCCCGTCATCGCGGAAGCGCACCAGGTCCCCCGTGCGGTACAGCCGCTGTCCGGCGGCCGTGGCGAAGGGGTGCGGGATGAAGCGCTCGGCGGTCAGCGCCGGCCGGTCCAGGTAGCCCCGGGCCAGGCCCGCGCCGCCCAGGTACAGCTCTCCGCGCACGCCAGGAGGCACCGGCTGAAGCCGCGCGTCGAGCACGTACACCTCGACGTGCTCCAGCGGCCGGCCGATGGGCGGCACCTCGTCCCGCGCGACGCACTCCGTCAGCGTCGCCACCACCGTGCCCTCCGTGGGGCCGTAGGTGTTGAAGAAGCGGCGCCCCGTTCCCCAGCGCGCGACGAGCTCCGGGGGGCAGGCCTCGCCGCCGGAGATGACGACGCGCAGCGCGGGCAGGTCCTCCGAGGGCGTCGCCGCGAGCACCGCGGGCGTCAGGCTCACCACGGTGATGGCGGCCTCCCTCAGGTGCTCCTGGAGCGGCCGGCCCGGGGCCAGCGCGTCCGCGGGCGCGAGGCAGAGCGTGGCGCCCGAGGTCAGCGCCGTGAAGATCTCCTCCACGGAGATGTCGAAGCTGACGTTCGCGAACTGGAGCATCCGGCTGCCCGGGCCGATTCCGTAGAGGGGCGTCTCGGCGGTCACCAGGGTGCTGGCCGCGCGGTGCTCGATGAGCACGCCCTTGGGCCTGCCGGTGGAGCCGGAGGTGTAGATGACGTAGGCGACGTGGCCGGGGCCGACGCCGGAGGGGCGCGTGTCCCCGGGCCCGCTCGCCATGCGCTCCCAGTCCGAGTCCAGGCAGAGCACCCGGGCCGCATGGGCGGGCAGCCGCGAGAGCAGCCGCTGCTGGGTCAGCAGCACCGGCGCGGCGCTGTCCTCCAGCAGCAGGGCGAGCCGTCCCCCGGGCAGCGCGGGGTCCATGGGCACGTAGGCGCCGCCCGCCTGGAGGATGCCCAGCATTCCGATGATGAGCTCCGGCGAGCGCTCCAGGCACAGGCCCACGCGCACGTCGGGGCCCACCCCCAGCTTGCGCAGGTGCCCCGCGAGCTGGCGGGAGCGCGCGTCCAGCTCCGCGTACGTGAGCGAGCGCTCCTGGAAGACGAGCGCGACCGCGTCGGGGGTGCGCGCCACCTGCTCCTCGAAGAGCGTGTGCAGGCACGTCTCCCGCGCGGGCCGCGCGTCCGCGTTGCTCCACGTGCGCACCACCCGCCGCCGCTCCGCCTCTCCCATCAGGGGCAGCGCCCACGCCCGCCTGGACGGGTCGGCCACCAGGCCCTCCACCAGCGCGAGGTAGCGCTCACCGAGCCGCGCGACGGTGTCCGGGTCGAAGAGGTCGGTGCTGTACTCGAAGAGCCCGGTCAGCCCCCGTGGATGCGGGGCCAGCGACAGGCTCAGGTCGAACATCGACGTGCCCGGATGCAGGTCCAGGGGGCTGAGCGTCAGGCCCGCGAGGCCCTCCCGGGCCGGGGACGTGTTCTGCAGGTTGAACATCACCTGGAAGAGCGGCGTGCGGCTCAGGTGACGCTCCGGCTGGAGCGCTTCCACCAGCGTCTCGAAGGGCAGGTCCTGGTGGGCATAGGCCCCCAGGCAGCACTCCCGCACGCGGCGGAGCAGCTCGCGGAAGGTGGGGTCTCCGGACAGGTCCGTGCGCAGCACCAGCGTGTTGATGAAGAAGCCGATGAGCCCCTCGGTCTCCCGCCGGTTGCGGCCGGCGATGGGCGTGCTCACCACCAGGTCCTCCTGGGACGCGTGGCGCGCGAGCAGCAGCTTGAAGACCGCCAGCAGCGCCATGAACTGCGTCACGCCCTCCTGGGCGCAGAGGGCCTCCAGCTTGCGTTGCGTGGGGGTGGGCAACAGGAAGGAGTGGGTGGCGCCCCGCTGCGTGAGCGCGGCCGGACGCGGCCGGTCCGACGGCAGCTCCAGGATGGGGAGCGTTCCGCCCAGCCGCTGCTTCCAGTAATCCAGTTGCGTGCGCAGCACGTCCCCCTGGAGCCAGCCGCGCTGCCACGCGGCGAAGTCGGCGTACTGCACCGGCAGGGGCGCGAGCGCGGCGGGCGCTCCCGAGAGCCGCGCGGCGTAGAAGGCCACCGCCTCGCGGACCAGCACCTCCAGCGACCAGCCGTCGGAGATGATGTGGTGCATCGTCAGCAGCAGCAGGTGCTCACGCTCCGAAAGCCGCAGCAGGCCCACGCGCAGGAGCGGGCCGCGCTCCAGGTCGAAGGGACGCTGGGCCTCCTCCTGTGCCCGCCGCAGCGCCTCGGCCTCGCGCTCGGGCCCTGGCAGCTCGCGCAGGTCCACGAGCGCGACCTTCGGCTCCAGCGACGGCAGGATGACCTGGAAGGGCTGTCCGTCCCGCTCCGTGAAGACGGTGCGCAGCGCTTCGTGACGCCGCACCAACTGGGCGAGGCCATCTTCGAGCGCGGCCACGTCCACCGCGCCGCTCATGCGGAAGGCGGCGGGGTTGTTGTAGAGCGCCGTGCCCGGCTGCAACCGCTCCAGGAACCACAGCCGCTGCTGGGCGAAGGACAGGGGCGCGGGCAGGGACGGGTCGCGCGCGGGCATCGCGGGCGCCGCGGCCTTCGCGCCGCCCTGGGCGGCCTCCTTCTCCGCGAGCCGCTTGAGCAGCAGCGCGCGCTTCTCCGGAGGCAGGCTGGCGATCCGCTGGTCGATGTCACTCATGTCCGTTCACTCCAACTCGGCCAGCAGGGCTTCCAGCGTCTGTGCGTCCGCCGCCGCGGCCTTGTGCTTGACGATGCCCAGGGCGAGCGCGGCGATGGTGGGGGATTCGAAGAGGCCGCGCAGGGACAGGTCCACCCGGTACAGCTCGCGCACGCGCGACAGCACCTGCGTGCCCAGCAGCGAGTGGCCGCCCAGCTCGAAGAAGTCGTCCTCCACGCCAATGCCGTCGATGCCGAGCAGCTCCTCCCAGCACGTGGTCAGGGCCTGCTCCACGTCGTCGCGCGGCGCGACGTAGCGGTTGGCGAGGACCGGGCGCGGGTGCCGGGCGCCCACCTTCCTGGGCGCGGGCGGCGCCGCGGACTGGAGCCAGCGCGTGGCCTGCGCGGTCAGGTCCGTGGTGCTGACGGCCCAGCGCGCGGACGCGGGCGCGTCCAGCAGCCGCAGGAAGCAGTCGAGCCCCTCGGCGAAGGACACCGCCTGTTCGGCGTGGGCCCCTTCCCCCGCGTGCCAGCCGGGCCAGTTCACGCTCAGCCACGGCGTGCCGCCGGTGCGTGAGCGCGCCGCCGCGAAGGCGTCCAGGAACGCATTGGCCGCCGCGTACGCGCTGAACCCCAGGCCGCCGAGCACCGACGACAGCGAGGACTGCAGCAGCACGAAGTCCAGCGGCAGGTGGGCCAGGGCCTCGTGCAGGGCCCGGGTGCCGTGGACCTTCGCCTGGAACTGCTCCTCGCACTGCTCCAGGGTCGCTTCCCGCGCGAGCAGGAAGGTCTGCCCGCCCACGCTGCCGGCCGAATGGATGACGCCGTGGAGCTCGCCGAATCTCGCCAGCGCCGCCGCGACCGCCGCGTCCAGCTCCTGCCGCCGGGTGACGTCCGCGCTCACCAGCAGCACCTCCGCGCCGCGCTGCTCGAGCGACAGGAGCCGCTCCAGCGTCTGGCGCTGCCCGTCCCGTGCGTCGTGGCCGCGGACGTACTCCTCCCAGCCGGAGCGCTCCGGCATGGCGGTGCGGCCCACCAGGACCAGCCGGGCCCGCGCGTGCTGGAAGAGCGCTTCGGCTTGGGCCAGGCCGATGCGGCCCAGGCCCCCGGTGATGAGGTAGACGCCGCGCTCGCGCAGCAGCGCCGGACGGGCCGCGGGGACGGGCAGGGCCACGGGCTCGAAGGATTCCCGCCAGCGCTGGCCCGAGCGGTAGGCCACCGCCATCGCCTCCATCGGCGCGCGGAGCTCCTCCGCGAGCCGGGCCACCAGCCGCTCCTCCTCGGAGCCGCCGGAATCGGGCGGCACCACGTCGATGACCCGGCATCGCAGCCCGGGCTCCTCCTGCGGCAGCACCTTGCACGCGCCCAGCACGGTGGCCCGGGCCGGCTCCAGCGGCTCGCCGCCCGTGACGTCCTGCGCGCCCCGGGTGAGCACGTTCAATTCGAACGGGCCCGCGTCCGCGTGCGCCAGCAGCGCCCGCGCCAGGCCGAGCACCCCGTGGAAGCCCGCGAGGCCGTCCGTGTCGCGGCCCAGCCCCGAGGCCAGGACGATGCGCCGGGGGATGCCGCTGTCCGCCGTGAGCGCGGCCATGAGCGCCGCGAAGTGCCCGGGCTGCCGGGCGTCGAGCGTGTAGTGGCGCTCCCCCTGGCGGAGGAAGTCCGCGCCCGGCGTCACTGTCACCACGTCCTCGTCCTGGTTCACCAGGTGCGTGGCGAGCCGTGCGCCCAGGTCCGCGTCATCGAGCAGCACCAGCCACCGCCCAGGCTCCGCCGCGGCCGGGCGGGTGGGCGGCAGGGCCCGCTTCCACACCGGCCGGTAGAACCAGTCCGCCGCGTCCTTGCGCGCGGAGGCGCTCCGGGGCTCCGCGACGGCCGCGAGGCCCGTGCCCGCGTCGATCCAATAGCGCTGGCGCTGGAAGGGATACGTGGGCAGGGGCACCCGCCGCGTCGAGCCGTGGAGCTTGTCCGGCTTCAGCCGCGCGCCCGCCATCCACAGGCGTCCCACGGTCTCCAGCAGCACCGCGACATCCGGCGCGGTGTCCTGGGGCCGCCGCATGGAGGTGAGCACCACGCGCCCCACCGCGAGGGGCCCCGCCTGCCGGGCCAGCAGCGCCAGCGTCTGGCCGGGGCCCACCTCCAGGAAAACGCGCTCGGGCTCCTGGAGCAGCGCGCCCATCGCGTCCGCGAAGCGCACCGGCTGGCGCAGGTGCTCCCTCCAGTAGCGCGGGTCCGTGGCCTGCGCCTCCGTCACCCAGGCGCCCGTGACGTTGGACAGGTAGGGGAGCTTCGGAGGCGACAGCCGCGTCTGGCGCACGCGCGCCTCGAACGCATCGAGGATGGGGGCCATCATCGACGAGTGGAACGCGTGCGAGGTGTGCAGCCGGCGGTGCTCCACGCCGCGCTCGCGCAGCCGTGACTCCAGCGCCTCCACCTCCGGCACGGGGCCCGAGGCGACGCACAGCGAGGGCGCGTTGATGGCCGCCAGCGACAGGGTGTCCCCGAGCAGCGGCTTCAGGGCCCCCTCGCCCAGCGCCACGGACAGCATGGCGCCCCCGGGCAGCGACTGCATGAGCCTGCCGCGAGCCGCCACCAGCGCGAGCGCGTCCTCCAGCGACATCACGTCCGCGAGGCAGGCCGCGACGTACTCGCCCACGCTGTGGCCCAGCATGGCCTTCGGGCGGACGCCCAGGGACATCCACAGGCGCGCGAGCGCGTACGCCGTGACGAACAGCGCCGGCTGCGCGAGCGCCGTGTCCCGCAGCCGCTCCTGGGCCTGCTCCTGGTGTCCTTCGGAGGGGTAGAGCACGCCGCGCAGGTCCAGCCCCAGGTGGGGCTTCAGCGCCTCGCAGCAGCGGTCCACGTGCTTGCGGAAGACGGGCTCGGAGTCGTACAGGCCCTGGCCCATGCGGGCGTGCTGAGCGCCCTGGCCCGGGAAGAGGAAGACCACGGGGCTGTCCGCGCCCTGGGACTGGAGGGTGAGCAGCCGCCGCGCGTCGCGTGACGTGAGCCCCTGTCGCGCGTCCTCCGCGTCCTGGCACACCAGGATGCGCCGGTGCTCGAAGCGCCGCCGGCCCGCGTGGAGCGTGTGGGCCACGTCGGCCAGCGCCACGTCCGGGTGGCCGTCCATCCACGCCGCCAACTGGTCCGTGGCCGCGTCCAGCGCCTGCTCCGTGCGGGCCGAAAGCATCAGCACGTGCCAGGGGCGTGTGTTCTCCGGGCGCTCGGGCTCCGGCGCCTGCTCCAGCACGACGTGCGCGTTGGTGCCGCCCATCCCGAAGGAGCTGACCCCCGCGCGCCGGGGCGCGGGGGCCGGTGCCCAGTCGCGCGCCTCGGTGACGACCTGGAAGGGGCCGCGCGCGAAGTCCGCCATCGGGCTGGGCTGCTTGAAGTGGAGGCTGGGGGGGAGCTTGCCGTGCTGGAGCGCGAGCACCGTCTTCATCAGCCCCGCGACGCCCGCGGCGGCGTCCAGGTGCCCGATGTTCGGCTTGAGTGAGCCCAGCGCGCAGGGGCCGGCGGAGGCGGGGCGGCTCTCGAAGGCCTGGTTGAGCGCGGAGATTTCAATGGGGTCGCCCAGCGCGGTGCCGGTGCCGTGGGCCTCCACGTACTGGATGTCCGCGGGCGTCAGGCCCGACATGGCCAGCGCTTCGTGGATGACGGCCGCCTGGCCCTCCACGCTGGGCGCGGTGAAGCCCACCTTGGTGGCGCCGTCGTTGTTCAGCGCGGAGGCTCGGATGACCGCGAGCACGGTGTCGCCGTCCTCGAGCGCCCGCTCCAGCGGCTTGAGCACCACCAGCCCGACGCCGGAGCCCGCGACGGTGCCCTGCGCCTCCGTGTCGAAGGCGCGGCAGTGCCCGTCCGGCGAGGCGATGGAGCCCGGCTGGTGCAGGTAGCCCACGCGGTGGGGCACGGGGATGGAGACGCCGCCCGCGAGCGCCAGGTCCATCTCGCCATTGAGCAGGGCCTGACACGCCAGGTGCACCGCGACCAGCGACGTGGAGCACGCCGTCTGCACGGTGAGGCTGGGGCCCTTGAGGTCCAGCAGGTACGAGGCGCGCGTGGCCAGGTAGTCCTTGTCGTTGGCCAGCGTGAGCGCCTGGGCGCCCACGGTGCGCACCAGCTCCGGCCGCGACAGCAGGTTCGACAGGAGGTAGCTGCTGGCGCTGGAGCCCGCGAAGACGCCGACGGAGAGGTCCTCCGCGCCGCTGGCGTAGCCCGCGCGCTCCAGGGCCTCCCAGGCGCACTCCAGGAAGAAGCGCTGCTGCGGATCCAAGAGCTCCGCCTCGCGCGGCGTCAGGCCGAAGAACCCGGCGTCGAATTCTTCCACGCCGTCCAGGAAGAAGCCGGAGCGCACGTAGTGCGGCTGGGCGCGCAGCTCCTTCGCGACGCCCGCCGCCTCCAGCGCCTCGTCGTCAAGGACGGTGCGGGCCTCCACGCCGTGGAGCAGGTTCTTCCAGAAGGTCTCCAGGTCGGGCGCGCCGGGGAAGCGGCCCGCCATGCCGATGATGGCGATGCCCTCGTGCCGGGCCGGCTGCGTGTCACTCATCGGTCTCATCCTCGTTGGGAGTGCGCTGGGTGCGCGCCGGCCTGCGCTGTCCGGCACGTTCGCGCCGGGCCTGCACGCGGCGCTGGCCCTTCTCCTCGGTGGAGGGGCGCTCGTGGGTGTTCGAGAGGTGCGTGGCCAGCGACCCCACCGTGGGGTACTGGAAGAGGTCCGCCAGCGCGACGTCGAGTCCCAGGACCCCGCGAAGCTTGCCGTGGACCTGGACGATGGACAGGGAGTTGCCGCCCAGGTCGAAGAAGCGCTCGTCGCGACCGACGCGGTCCACCCGGAGCTGTTCCCGCCAGATGCGTGCGATGGCGCGCTCCAGCTCCGTGCCCGGTTCGACGTAGCCCTCCTGGGAGCCCAGCCGCAACCCGTCCGGAGCAGGCAGCGCCTTGCGGTCGACCTTGCCCGCGGCCGTGAGGGGCAGCGCGTCCAGGAGGACGAAGGCGGAGGGGACCATGAAGGAGGGGAGGCGCTGCTCGAGGAA
>NZ_JAIQDD010000058.1:0-13605 GCF_020036995.1 Corallococcus sp. AS-1-12
CCCCGCGACCTCTGCCTCCATGAGGCCTTCAGCGCCCAGGCCCTTCGCACGCCCGACGCCCTGGCCGTCATCTGCCGTGAGGAGCAGCTCACCTTCCGGGAGTTGGAAGTCCGCTCCAATCAACTGGCCCACCGGCTGGTGAAGCGGGGCGTCGGCCCCGACGTGCGCGTCGTGCTCTGCGTGGAGCGCTCCGTGGAGGCCCACGTTGGCATCCTCGGCACCCTCAAGGCCGGCGGCGCCTACGTCCCCATCGACCCCAGCTACCCCCGCGAGTGGCTTGCCCATGTCCTCACCGACACGGGCGCTCCCGTCGTCCTCACCCAGCAGCGCCTGCGCGACTCGCTGCCTCCGCACTCCGCTCACACCCTCTGCCTGGACTCCGACGCCGCGGACCTTGCTCTTGAGTCCCACGACGCTCCAGTGACGTCCGTCACGCCGGAGCACCTCGCCTACATCATCTACACCTCCGGCAGCACCGGCCGTCCCAAGGGCGTGATGATTCAGCACCGCTCCGTGCTCAACCTGCGCGTCGCCCTCGCCGCCACGGTGCACGCGGACGCGCGGCCGGGCGAGCGCGTCAGCGTCAACGCCCCTCTCTCCTTCGACGCCTCCGTCAAGCAACTCATCCAGGTCCTCGACGGCCATACGCT
Organism: Corallococcus sp. AS-1-12; assembly: GCF_020036995.1. Taxonomy (NCBI): domain Bacteria; kingdom Pseudomonadati; phylum Myxococcota; class Myxococcia; order Myxococcales; family Myxococcaceae; genus Corallococcus; species Corallococcus sp. AS-1-12. Next base: position 651 of record NZ_JAIQDD010000058.1, read on the forward strand.
TTGCATCGTCCCCGACGAGGCCCGCGCCGACGTCGGCGAGCTCGTCAACCGCATTGAGAAGGATGCGCTGGACGTCCTCGATTGCTCTCCGGCCCACCTGCGCCTGCTGGTGGATGAAGGCCTGCTGGAGCGCACGGCCGTCCCCCACCGCGTCCTTGTCGGAGGGGAAGCCGTGGACCCCGCCACCTGGCGCCACCTCGCCCAGGCCCCGCGCCCCCGCGTCTTCAACGTCTACGGCCCCACCGAGTGCACCGTCGACGCCACCGCCTGCGCCTTCGACGCTTCTCCCACGCCCACCATCGGCCGCCCCCTGCCCAACGTGCGCGTCTACGTCCTGGACCGCACGCTGCGCCCCGTCCCCATTGGCGTCGCCGGTGAGCTCTTCATCGGCGGTGAGGGCGTCGCGCGCGGCTACCTCAACCGCCCGGAGTTGACGGCGGACCGCTTCATCCCGGATGCCTTCTCCTCCACCCCGGGTGCCCGTCTCTACCGCACCGGCGACGTGGTGCGCTGGCGCGCGGACGGGATGCTCGACTACCTGGGCCGCGCCGACTTCCAGGTGAAGGTGCGCGGATTCCGCATCGAGTTGGGCGAAATCGAAGCCGCCCTCCTCAAGCATCCCCAGGTGCACGCGGCCGTGGTGCTGGCTCGCGAGGACATCCCCGGCGACAAGCGGCTCGTCGCGTACGTGGTGCCTCCGGAGGGTACGCAAGCCGCCCCCACGTCCGAGGCCCTCAGGGACTGGCTCAAGCAGCTTTTGCCCGAGCACATGCGCCCCTCCGCGCTCCTCGTGCTGGAAGCGCTGCCGCTCAACACCAACGGCAAGGTGGACCGCAAGGCGCTGCCCGCGCCTCAAGGCACCGCGCTCGCCTCCACCTACGTCGCACCGCGCACCCCCACCGAGGAGCAGCTCGCGGCCCTCTTCACGCAGGTGCTGCGCGTGGAGCGCGTGGGCGTCCACGATGACTTCTTCGCCCTCGGCGGCCATTCGTTGCTGGCCACCCAGCTCGTCTCGCGCGTGCGCGCCACGTTCCGCATGGAGCTGCCGCTGCGGGCCCTCTTCGAGGCGCCCACGGTCGCCACGCTCGCAGAACGCCTCCAATCCCAGACGCCGAGCCTCCGCCTCCCCCCGCTCACCCGGACCCAGGCGGATGGGCCTCAGCCCCTTTCCTTCGCCCAGCAGCGGCTCTGGTTCCTGGATCAGCTCACGCCGGGGGACGCGTCCTACAACATCCCCACGGCGCTCCGGCTGACGGGGCAGGTGGACGTGGAGTCGCTGCGCCGCGCCTTCGAGGCGCTGGTGGCTCGGCACGACGCCCTGCGCACCACCTTCCGCGACGTCGAAGGGCAGGCCACCCAGCACATCCATCCGCCCGGCACGTGGGCGTTGCCGCTCATCGACCTGTCCACGCTGCCCGAAGCACAGCGCGAGGACGAGGCCCAGCGGAAGGTCGAAACGGATGCACGTCAACCGTTCGACCTGAGGAACGGCCCGCTGCTGCGGACCGCGCTCGTGCGGCTGACGGCGGAAGAACACCTGTTGCTCGTGACGATGCACCACATCGTCTCCGACGGCTGGTCCATGGGCGTGCTCGTCCGTGAGCTGGTGGCCTTCTACGAGGCCTTCAGCACCGGTCAGGCGCCCGCGCTGGCCCCGCTGCCAGTGCAATACACGGACTTCGCGGCGTGGCAGCGCGACTGGCTCCAGGGCGAGACGCTCGACGCGCAACTGGGTTACTGGAAGCAGCAGCTATCGGGGGCTCCGGCCACGCTGGAGCTGCCCACGGATCATCCCCGCCCGGCCATCCAGTCCCACGCGGGTGCGACCCACGCCGTGCGGATTCCCCAGGAGACGTCCGAGGCGCTCAAGGCGCTGGCGCAGCGTGAGGGCGCCACGCCGTTCATGGTGCTGCTCGCGGCCTGGCAGGTGTTCCTGTCGCGCTACGCGGGCCAGGACGACATCACGGTGGGCTCGCCCATCGCGGGCCGCACCCAGGCGGAAGCCGAAGGGCTCATCGGCTTCTTCGTCAACACGCTCGTCCTGCGTGCGCGCGTGACACCGGAGGACTCCTTCCGTCAGTTGCTGGCCCAGGTGCGCGGCACGACGCTCGCGGCGTACGAGCATCAGCACGTGCCCTTCGAGAAGCTGGTGGAGGTGCTCCAGCCCGTGCGGGACGCGAGCCGCAGCCCGCTGTTCCAGGTGATGTTCGTCCTCCAGAACGCCCCTGGAGAAGCGCTGCGCGTTCCAGGCCTCACCTTCCGGCAGGTCGTCGCCGAGGGCCACTCCGCCAAGTTCGACCTCACCCTGACGTTGCAGGACTCACCGCAGGGGTTCACCGGCTGGATGGAGTACAGCACCGCCCTCTTCGAGCGGAGCACCATCGAGCGGATGGGCAGCCATCTGCGCACGCTCCTGGAGGCCGTGGCCGCGAAGCCCGAGCAGCCCGTGGCCGGGCTGTCCCTCCTCTCCAGCGAGGAGCGCCAGCGCGTCCTCGTCGAGTGGAACGACACCGCCGTCGCCAGCCCGACGGACGTGCCGGTCCATGTCCACTTCGCCCGGCAGGCCCAGCGCACGCCCGAAGCGGTGGCGCTGGTGTTGGGCGACGCGACGCTGACGTATGCCCAGTTGGATTCACGGGCGAACCAACTGGCCCATCACCTGTGGGCCCTGGGTATCGCTCCCGGTGCACGCGTCGGTATCGCCGTCGAGCGCTCCTTCGAGTTGGTGACCGCGCTCCTCGCCGTCCTCAAGGTGGGCGCGGCCTTCGTCCCCGTGGACCGCAACGCCCCCGTGGAGCGCATCGAAGCCCTGCTGGAGGACGCGGACGTCAGCGTGACGCTCGCTCACCAGCCCTTCGCTTCACTCCTGCCCTCCACCGGCACCCGCGTCTGGCTGGATGCCCAGTCCGCGGAGATCGCCGCGCGGCCCACGCATGCGCCAGAGGTCCGCGTGGAGGGTGAAGCCCTGGCCTACGTGATGTTCACGTCGGGATCCACGGGTCGTCCCAAGGGCGTCAGCGTGCCCCACCGAGGCATCACGCGACTGGTGCTCGGCAGCACCTTCATGCGCTTCGGGCCGGACGAGGTCTGGCTCCAGGCAGCCCCTGTTGCCTTCGATGCGTCCACGCTCGAAATCTGGGGCGCGCTGTTGCACGGCGCGAAGCTCGTCCTCGCCCCGCCGCACTCCCTGTCGTTGGAGGAACTGGCCGCCCAGTTGCGTCACCACCACGTGACGTCACTCTGGCTCACCGCCGCCCTCTTCGAGCAGATGGCCCTGCACCAGGGTGAAGCACTCGCGGGCGTGCGCCAGGTCCTCGCCGGTGGCGACGTGCTGCCCGCCGCCCGTGTGCGCGAACACCTCGCGCGCCTCCCGGAAGGCGCGACGTTCCTCAATGGCTATGGGCCCACGGAGAACACCACCTTCTCCACTACCTTCGCCATGCACCGCGATTCAGTGGTGGGCGGTTCGGTGTCCATCGGCCGGCCGCTCTCCAACTCCACTGTCTACGTGCTCGACGCGAGCCTGTGCCCTGTGCCCGTGGGTGTCGCCGGTGAGGTGTACGTGGGCGGCCAGGGTCTGGCCTGGGGCTACCTGAATCGTCCCGAGCTGACCGCGGAGCGCTTCGTCCCCCACCCCTTCGCCTCCACGCCGGGCGAGCGCCTCTACCGTACGGGCGACAAGGCTCGCTGGAAGGAGGACGGCACGCTCGACTTCCTGGGCCGCGTCGACTTCCAGGTGAAGGTGCGCGGCTTCCGCATCGAGCTGGGCGAAGTCGAAGCCGTGCTGCGCTCCGCCACCGGCGTCAACGAGGCCATCGTCGTGGCCCGGGGCACGGACGCGGACAAGCGCCTCATCGGCTACGTCACCGCGAGCGTAGGCCACTCGCTGGACACGGACGCGCTCAAGGCAGGACTCAAGCAGCACCTGCCCGAGTACATGGTGCCGTCGGCCGTCATGGTGCTGGACGCCCTGCCCCTCAACGCCAACGGCAAGGTGGACCGCAAGGCCCTGCCGGAGCCGGAGGAGAGCACGCGCGCCGCCGCCTACGTCGCACCGCGCACCGCCACCGAGAAGCAGTTGGCGGCGCTCTACTCCGAAGTCCTCCGGGTGGAGCGGGTGGGCCTCCATGATGACTTCTTCGCGTTGGGAGGCCACTCGCTGCTGGCCACCCAGCTCGTCTCGCGCGTGCGGGCCACGCTCGGGCTGGAGCTGCCCCTGCGTACCCTCTTCGATGCACCGACCGTGGCCGCCCTCGCGCTGAAGCTCGCGGACGCGCGGCCCGCGGCGGCCCGGGGGACGCCTCCGCTCCGGCCCGCCTCGCGCACGGGAGCCATTCCGCTCTCCTTCGCCCAGCAGCGGCTCTGGTTCCTGGATCAGCTCACGCCGGGGGATGCGTCGTACAACATCCCCTCGGCGCTCCGGCTCAAGGGCCCGGTGGACGTGGCGTCGCTGCGCCGCGCCTTCGAGTCCCTGGTCGCGCGACACGAATCCCTGCGCACCACCTTCCATGAGCATGAAGGACAGGCCACCCAGCACATCCACCTGCCGGACGTGTGGACGCTGCCGCTCGTGGACCTGTCCGCACTGCCCGACGCGCAGCGCGAAGCCGAGGCCCAGCGCCGGATCGCCAAGGAGGCGAACCAGCCCTTCCACCTGGAGCGCGGGCCGCTCCTGCGCACGACGCTGGTGCGGCTGGCGGAGGAGGACCACTTCCTGCTCGTGACGATGCACCACATCGTCTCCGACGGCTGGTCCATGGGCGTGCTCGTCCGCGAGTTGGTGGCCTTCTACGAGGCCTTCACCTCCGGCCAGACGCCCACGCTGGCCCCGCTGCCGGTGCAGTATGCGGACTTCGCGGAGCGGCAGCGCCAATGGCTCCAGGGTGAGGCGCTGGACGCGCAACTGGGCTACTGGAAGCAGCAGCTCGCGGGCGCGGCGTTCGCGCTGGAGCTGCCCACCGACCATCCGCGGCCGGCCATCCAGTCCCATCAGGGCGCGGCCGTCTCCGTGCGGATTCCCCAGGAGACGTCCGAGGCGCTCAAGGCGCTGGCGCAGCGTGAGGGCGCCACACCGTTCATGGTGCTGCTGGCGGCATTCCAGGTGCTCCTGTCGCGCTACTCCGCGCAGGACGACATCACCGTGGGCTCGCCCATCGCGGGCCGCACCCAGGCGGAGACCGAGGGCCTCATCGGCTTCTTCGTCAACACGCTCGTCCTGCGCACGCGAGTGGCGCCGGAGGACTCCTTCCGTCAGTTGCTGGCCCAGGTGCGCGGCACGACGCTCGCGGCCTACGAACACCAGCACCTTCCGTTCGAGAAGCTGGTGGAGGTCCTCCAGCCCGTACGGGACGCGAGCCGCAGCCCGCTGTTCCAGGTGATGTTCGCCCTCCAGAACGCGCCGGCCGGAGACCTGCGCGTCCGCGGCCTCACCTTCCAGCAGGTCGTCACCGAAGGGCGCTCCGCCAAGTTCGACCTCAACCTGGCGATGCAGGACTCGCCCCAGGGGTTCGTGGGGTCGCTGGAGTACAGCACCGCCCTCTTCAAGCGCGGCACCCTGGAGCGGATGGCCCGCCAGTGGCTCACACTGCTGGAGGCCGTGGCCGCCAGGCCCGAGCAGTCCGTGGCCGACCTGTCCCTCCTCTCCAACGAGGAGCGGCGGCGCATCCTCGTGGAGTGGAACGACACCACCGTCGCCAGTCCCACGGACGTCCCCGTCCACGTCCACTTCTCCCGGCAGGCGCAGCGCGCGCCCGAGGCCATCGCCCTCGTCCTGGGAGAGGCCTCGCTGACCTATGCGCAACTGGACGCGCGCGCGAACCAGTTGGCGCACCACCTGCGCGACCTCGGCATCCAGCCGGGTGCGCGGGTCGGCCTCGCCGTCGAGCGGTCCTTCGAGCTGGTGGCGGCGCTCCTCGCCATCCTCAAGGTGGGGGCCACCTACGTCCCCGTGGATCGCAACGCGCCCGTGGAGCGCATCGCGTCCCTGCTGGAGGACGCGGACGTCCACTTCGTCGTCACCCACCAGCCCTTCGCGTCCCTGCTGCCCGCCACCGGCACCCGCGTCTGGCTGGACGCGCAGCGCGACGTCATCGCCACCAGGCCGACCCACGCCCCCGACGTCCGCGTGGACGGCGAGGCCATGGCCTACGTGATGTTCACCTCCGGGAGCACCGGCCGCCCCAAGGGCGTCTGCATTCCGCACCGGGGCATCACGCGGATGGTGCTCGGCAGCACCTTCATGCGCTTCGGCGCGGACGAGGTCTGGCTCCAGGTCGCCCCCATCGCCTTCGACGCCTCCACGCTCGAAATCTGGGGCGCGCTGCTGAATGGCTCGAAGCTCGTGCTCGCTCCGCCGCACTCGCTTTCGTTGGAGGATCTGGCCGCGCAGTTGCGCCACCACGGCGTGACGACGCTGTTCCTGACGACCGCGCTCTTCGAGCAGATGGCCCTGCACCAGGGTGAAGCGCTCGCGGGCGTGCGGCAGATCCTCTCCGGTGGCGACGTGCTGCCCGCGGACCGCGTGCGGGAGCACCTGGCCCGCATCCCCGAGGGCGCGAGCTTCCACAACGCCTACGGCCCCACGGAGAACACGACCCTCGCCACCACCTTCGCCATGGGCCATGGCTCGCGCGTGGAAGGCGCCATCCCCATCGGCCGGCCGCCCTCCAACTCCACCGTCTACGTGCTCGACGCGCACCTGCACCCGGTGCCCGTGGGCATTGCCGGCGAGGTGTACGTGGGGGGCCAGGGCCTGGCCTGGGGCTACCTGCACCGTCCGGACCTGACCGCGGAGCGCTTCATCCCCCACCCCTTCGCGTCCATTCCGGGCGAGCGCCTCTACCGCACGGGCGACCAGGCGCGCTGGAGGGAGGACGGGACGCTCGACTTCCTGGGCCGCGTCGACCTCCAGGTGAAGGTGCGTGGCTTCCGCATCGAGCTGGGCGAAATCGAGACCGCGCTGCGCTCCACCGCTGGCGTGAATGAAGCAGTCGTCGTGGCGCGGGGCACCGGCGCGGACAAGCGCCTCATCGGCTACGTCACCGCGCGCGCGGGACATACGCCGACCCCGGACACGCTCCGGGCAGGCCTCAAGCAGCGGCTGCCGGAGTACATGGTGCCGTCGGCCTTCGTGGTGCTGGACGCGCTGCCCCTCAACGCCAACGGCAAGGTGGACAGGAAGGCCCTGCCGGAGCCGGGGAACACGCCTCGGAGCACCGTCTTCGTCGCGCCGCGCACCGCCGCCGAGGAGCAGCTCGCCACCCTCTTCGCCGAGGTCCTCCGGGTGGAGCGCATCGGCGTGCGGGACGACTTCTTTGCCATGGGAGGCCATTCGCTGTTGGCCACCCAGCTCGTCTCGCGGGTGCGGTCCACGTTCCGAGTGGAGCTGCCGCTGCGGGCGCTCTTCGAGGCGCCCACGGTCGAAGGCCTCGCGCCGAAGCTCGAGGAGGCCCGGTCCGCCGGGCTCCGCGCGCCGCCGCTGCGGCCCATGCCGCGCGAAGGCGCCATTCCGCTGTCCTTCGCCCAGCAGCGGCTCTGGCTGTTGGATCAGCTCCAGCCGGGAGACATCTCGTACAACATCCCCACCGCCCTGCGGCTGACGGGCCCGGTGGACGTGGAGTCGTTGCGCCGCGCCTTCGAAGCGCTGGTGGAGCGCCACGAATCACTGCGCACCACGCTCTCCACGTCGGAGGAGGAGCCGTCGCAGTGCATCCAGGAGCCTGCTGGCTGGGAGCTGCCCCTCATCGACCTGACGTCCCTGCCTGAATCGCGGCGGGAAGAGGAGGCCCAGCGCGTGGCGGCCACGGAGGCTCGGCGTGCGTTCGACCTCACCGCGGGCCCGTTGCTGCGCAGCACGCTGGTGCGGCTGGGACAGGACTCGCACCTGCTGCTGGTGACGATGCACCACATCGTCTCCGACGGCTGGTCCATGGGCGTGCTCGTCCGGGAGGTGGCGGCGTTCTACGAAGCCTTCGTCATGGGCCAGTGGCCGTCGCTCCCGCCGCTGCCCGTGCAGTACGCGGACTTCGCCGTGTGGCAGCGAGGCTGGCTCCAGGGCGAAGCGCTGGATGCGCAGTTGGGCTACTGGAAGAAGCAGTTGGGTGGGGCCCCTTCCGCGCTGGAGCTGCCCACGGACCGCCCACGTCCGCCGGTGCAGTCGCGTCGGGGCGCCACGGTGGACGTGCGCATCCCGTTGGAGATCTCGCAGGCCCTGAAGGCCCTGGCACAGGATGAAGGCGCGACGCCCTTCATGCTGCTGCTCGCGGCGTGGCAATTGCTCCTGGCGCGCTACTCCACGCAGGACGACATCAGCGTGGGTACGCCCATCGCGGGCCGCACGCAGGCGGAGACCGAAGGCCTCATCGGCTTCTTCGTCAACACGCTGGTGTTGCGCGCTCAGGTGGATCCGCGCGCGACGTTCCGTGAGTTCCTCGCCCAGGTGCGCCGCACGACGCTCGCGGCCTACGAGCATCAGCACCTGCCGTTCGAAAAGCTGGTGGAGGTCCTCCACCCCGTGCGCGACCTGAGCCGCAGCGCGCTCTTCCAGGCGATGTTCTCCCTGCAGAACGCGCCCACGGAGACGCTCCGCGTGTCCGGGCTGTCCTTCCAGAGCGTCCCGGTGGACACGCGGTCCTCCAAGTTCGACCTCACGCTGACGCTCGGCGAGTCGCCCCAGGGCTTCGTCGGACTGCTGACGTACGCGACGGACCTCTTCGACGCGTCGACGGCCCATCGCATGTCCGGCCACCTGGGCGTGCTGCTGGAGGCCATCGCCGCCCAGCCGGACTCGACGCTCGCGAGCCTGCCGCTGCTCACCGCGCCGGAGCGCCAGCGGCTCCTTGTGGATTGGAATGGGCCCAACGCGGAGTTCCCCCGCGACCTCTGCCTCCATGACGCCTTCAGCGCCCAGGCCCTTCGCACGCCTGACGCCCTGGCCGTCATCTGCCGCGAGGAGCAGCTCACCTTCCGGGAGTTGGACACGCGTGCGAATCAACTGGCCCACCGGCTGGTGAAGCTGGGCGTCGGCCCCGACGTGCGCGTCGTGCTCTGCGTGGAGCGCTCCGTGGAGGCCCTCGTCGGCATCCTCGGCACCCTCAAGGCCGGCGGCGCCTACGTCCCCATCGACCCCAGCTACCCCCGTGAGTGGCTTGCCCACGTCCTCACCGACACAGGCGCTCCCGTCGTCCTCACCCAGCAGCGCTTGCGCGACTCGCTGCCTCCGCACTCCGCGCACACCCTCTGCCTTGACTCCGACGCCGCGAATTTCTCCCGTGAGCCCTCGCACGCCCCGGTGACGTCCGTCACGCCGGAGCACCTCGCCTACATCATCTACACCTCCGGCAGCACGGGCCGCCCCAAGGGCGTGATGATTCAGCACCGCTCCGTGCTCAACCTGCGCGTCGCCCTCGCCGCCACGGTGCACGCGGATGCCCGGCCGGGGGAGCGCGTCAGCGTCAATGCGCCTCTCTCCTTCGACGCCTCCGTCAAGCAGCTCATCCAGGTGCTCGATGGCCATACCCTCTGCATCGTCCCCGACGAGGCCCGCGCCGACGTCGCCGAGCTCGTCAACCGCATTGGCCAGGACGCTCTCGACGTCCTCGACTGCTCTCCGGCCCACTTGCGCCTGCTGGTGGATGAAGGCCTGCTGGAGCGCACGGCAGTCCCCCACCGCGTCCTCGTCGGCGGTGAAGCCGTGGACCCCGCCACCTGGCGCCACCTCGCCCAGGCCCCGCGCCCCCGCGTCTTCAACGTCTATGGCCCCACCGAGTGCACCGTCGACGCCACCGCCTGCGCCTTCGACGCCTCCCCCACGCCCACCATCGGCCGGCCCCTTCCCAACGTGCGCGTCTACGTCCTGGACCGCACGCTGCGCCCCGTGCCCATTGGCGTCGCCGGTGAGCTCTTCATCGGCGGTGAGGGCGTCGCGCGCGGCTACCTCAACCGCCCGGAGTTGACGGCGGACCGCTTCATTCCGGATGCCTTCTCCTCCGCGCCGGGTGCCCGCCTCTACCGCACCGGCGACGTGGTGCGCTGGCGCGCGGACGGGATGCTCGACTACCTGGGCCGTGCCGACTTCCAGGTGAAGGTGCGCGGCTTCCGCATCGAGTTGGGCGAAATCGAGTCCCGCCTGCTGGGCCATCCCGCCGTGCATCAAGCCGTCGTCCTCGTCCGCGAGGATGTGCCCGGAGACAAGCGGCTTGTCGCCTATCTCGTCCCCGAGGCGGGAGAGTCCCTGGACTCCACCGAGCTGCGCACCTTCCTCAAGCAGCACCTGCCCGAGTACATGGTGCCTTCCGCGTTCCTGGTGCTGGAAGCGCTGCCGCTCAACACCAACGGCAAGGTGGACCGCAAGGCCTTGCCCGCGCCCCAGGGCTCCACGCTCGCCTCCACCTACGTCGCACCGCGCACCCCCGCCGAGGAGCAGCTCGCGGCCCTCTTCACGCAGGTGCTGCGCGTGGAGCGCGTAGGCGTCCACGACGACTTCTTCGCGCTCGGCGGCCATTCGTTGCTGGCCACCCAGCTCGTCTCGCGCGTGCGCGCCACGTTCCGCGTGGAGCTGCCGCTGCGGGTCCTCTTCGAGTCCCCCACGGTCGCCACGCTCGCGGAGCGGCTCCAGACGGCCACGCCGAACCTCCACCTGCCCGCGCCCACCCAGATGCACGCGGACGGCCCGCGGCCGTTGTCCTTCGCGCAGCAGCGGCTGTGGCTGTTGGATCAGCTCCAGCCTGGGGACGCGTCGTACAACATCCCCACGGCGCTCCAGCTCTCGGGCCAGTTGGACGTGGAGTCGCTGCGCCGTGCCTTCGAAGCGCTCATCCAGCGCCACGAGGCCCTGCGCACCACCTTCCACCAGCACCAGGACCAGCCCATCCAGACGGTCCACGCGCCCAGCGGTTGGGCGCTGCCGCTCGTGGACCTCTCCGCCCGGCCTGAAGCACTCCGGGAAGAAGAGGCGCGGCGGATGGCCGACGAGGAAGCACGACGGCCGTTCGACCTGGCCAGGGGCCCGCTGCTGCGCAGCACGCTGGTACGGTTGGCCAAGGACTCACACCTGCTGCTGGTGACGATGCACCACATCGTCTCCGACGGCTGGTCCATGGGCGTCCTCGTCCGGGAAGTGGCGACCTTCTACGCGGCCTTCTCCACGGGCCGGTCGCCCTCGCTCCCACCGCTGCCCGTGCAGTACGCGGACTTCGCGGCGTGGCAGCGGACCTGGCTCCAGGGAGAGGCGCTGGACGCGCAGATCCACTACTGGAAGCAGCAGCTCTCCGGGGCGCCCCCTGCGCTGGAGCTGCCCACGGACCACCCGCGTCCGCCCGTGCAGTCGCACCGGGGCGACTCGGTGGACGTGCGCATTCCCAAGCGCGTCGCGGATGGCCTCAAGGCCCTCTCACAGCGGGAAGGCGCCACGCCGTTCATGACGTTGCTGGCGGCGTTCCAGGTGCTGCTGTCGCGCTACTCCGCGCAGGATGACATCAGCGTGGGCACGCCCATCGCGGGCCGCACGCAGGCGGAGACCGAAGGCCTCATCGGCTTCTTCATCAACACGCTCGTCCTGCGCGCCCAACTCAATCCGCGCGCGACGTTCCGGGAGCTGCTGACCCAGGTCCGAGGCACGACGCTCGCGGCCTATGACCATCAGCACCTGCCGTTCGAGAAGCTCGTGGAGGCCGTACAGCCCTCACGTGACCTGAGCCGCAGTCCGCTGTTCCAAGCCATGTTCGTCCTGCAGAACACGCCCACCGAGGCGCTGCGCCTGCCGGGGTTGTCCTTCCAGGCCCTGCCGCTGGAAGCCCACTTCGCCAAGTTCGACCTCTCCCTGGGTCTGCGCGAAGGCCCGGACGGCTTCGTTGGCTCGTTCGACTTCGCGACGGACCTGTTCGACGCGGCGACCATCCAGCGCATGGCGGGCCACTTCGGCGTGCTGCTGGAGGCCATCGCGAAGAAGCCGGACACCCGCCTGAGCGACCTGCCGCTGCTCACGAATGCTGAGCGCCAGCAGCTCCTCGTCGAATGGAACCCACCCGCCTCGCAGGTGGCGCGTGAGCCCAGCATCCCCGCGATGGTGGAAGCCCAGGTGCGCCGCACGCCGGATGCCGTGGCAGTCATCACGCCCGAGCGGCGACTGACGTACCGGGAACTGGACGCGAAGGCCAACCAGCTCGCTCACCGCCTGCGAGGCCTGGGTGTCGGGCCCGAAGTCCGTGTCGGCCTGTGCGTCGAGCGCACCGAGGACCTTGTCATCGGTGCCCTCGGCATCCTCAAGGCCGGTGGCGCCTACGTGCCGCTGGACCCCAGCTACCCGCGTGAGCGCCTGGGCTGGCTGCTGGAGGACGCTCAGGGGCCTGCCCTCGTGGCGCATTCGCACCTGCTCTCGGCGCTGCCAGAAACCAGCGCCACGCCCGTGTGCCTCGACTCGGACGTGGAGCTGGTGAAGCAGCCGACGACGGCGCCCACGGTGGACATCCACCCGGGCCACCTCGCCTACCTCATCTACACCTCCGGCAGCACCGGCCGTCCCAAGGGCGTCGCCATCTCCCACGGCAATGCTGTGGCGTTCCTCCACTGGGCCCTGGAGACCTTCTCGCCGGAGGAACTCAAGGGCACCCTCGCCGCGACGAGCCTCAACTTCGACCTCTCCGTCTTCGAGCTCTTCGCACCGCTCTCCAGCGGTGGCGCGGTGGTGGTGGCACGCAACGCCCTGCACCTGGCGGAGCTGCCTACGGCCTCGCACGTCACCCTCGTCAACACCGTGCCCTCCGCCATGGCGCAACTGCTGCGTCTGGGCGCGGTGCCGCCTTCCGTGCGTGTCATCAACCTCGCGGGCGAAGCCCTCCCGGAGACGCTCGCCAGGCAGGTCTACGCGGTGCCCACGATTGAGAAGCTCTTCAATCTCTACGGGCCTTCCGAGGACACCACCTACTCCACCGCCTCTCTCGTCGGCCGTGACGAGGTG
>NZ_JAIQDD010000059.1:0-12111 GCF_020036995.1 Corallococcus sp. AS-1-12
AGCTCCTGTCCCCCTTGTCGCTTGGCAGCCGGCCAACTGGCCTCGCTATTCCGCGCAGACCTCCTGTCGGACAGGTTCTGGCCGCGCCGGGCCGGCAGGTGCAGCCCATGAGGTCTGGCCTTCCCCCCGCCCGCCGGTGCGGAGGGCCCCGCCAGAGGTACGAGTCGCGAACCTGTCCGACTGTCGGACCGGTTCTCGCCAAGCCGGGCCGGAAGGAGGAGCCCAGGACGCCTGGCGCCGCTCCCATCACGGGCAGGGAGCGGCGGCGCGGCGCCCCCTCAGCGCGCGGGCCCCGCGGCACCGCCTGGCGCGGCCACGGGAGCCGTGGCGGGCGCGGCGTTGGCCGGGGCCGGGGTGGCCGGCAACGCGACGCCCGGCGAGGAATTGAGCGGCGCGGGCGTGCCCACCAACGGCGTGGGCGTGCTGGTGTTGAGCGGCGCGGGCGTGCCCACGATGGGCGAGGCCGGCGTGCCGGAGGACTGCGACAGCGGCGGCACCGTGGAGGGGATGCCCGGGCTCACCTGGGTGGTCCCCACGAAGGTGTTGAAGTCCGGCGCGGACACCTGCGGCGCGGTGAAGCCCCCCACGGACACGCCCGCCACCGTCGGCGGCGTGGCGAACGTCCCCTGCCCCACCGTGGCCGTGGAGCCCGGCGACACGCCCGACACCACCGGGGGCGGATTGGTGGGCGCAGAGGGCGCGAACGAACCGCTGAACGTCGCAGGCCCCGATGAAGGCAGCGCGGGCGCCGAGGGCAGGATGACCGTCGTCGTCCCGGCCGCGCCCGCCCCCCGGGACACCGCGCCGGTCGCCGGCCCCGCCGTGGTCGCGACGCCCGTCGTCCCCGCCGTGCCGCTGCCTCCCGTGCCCTGCGAGAAGCGCGGCGCGGGCATGGGCGCCACCGCCGCCGGGAACGCCGTGGGCGACACCGGCGTCAATACCGCGAGCGACGAGGGCAAATCCCCCGTCGTGGGCACCACCTCCACCGACGGCACCCGCGTCCCCTCCACCTCGATGGAGACGTTGTCGAAGAGGAACTGGATGAACCCGCGCGGCTCCGCTTGCGGCGGCAGGTTCCACACCACCACGACCACCTCCGCGTCCCCAGGCCGCGCTTCGCGCAACAGCCGCTTCGTGTCGTCGTCCGCGTACGTGCCCGCGTCCAACGCCGCCGCGTGCACCAGCGCCGAGTCCGTCAACAGCGCCCCGTTGCGCCACACGCTGCCAATGCCCCAGACGGCCATCGCCGCGTGCGCGCGCGTGGTGGCACGCCAGCCAATGCCTGTCTCACCGTAGATGGGCGTGCCCATCAGCACCCCGCCCTCGATGAGGTGCGGCGGCGGTGGAGGGAGCGGCCCGGCGGGCGCTGGCGACATCGCCTGGGCTGGCGGGAAGCCCGTCTGCGTCAGCTCCACGCGGTACTCGGCGCCACCCACGCGCAGGCTCGCGGAGAGCCGCGCCTTGTCTCCGAAGGTCGCGCTCGACACCCCGACCCGGTCCTGCACGGAGAACGATACCTGCCCCGTGCCGCGCTCGGTCAGGTCACCGAATGGAAGCGAACCCTGGAAGAAGTAACCGTCCGGCTGCTCGGTCCTCGCGCTGGCCTCCCGGCCCTCGAACGTGACCCCTTCGCCCCCTGGCGCCGCCGCCAGGACACCGGACAGCAAGATGCTCGTGATTGGACCCGCCATCGACGCTGCCTCCCTTGAAGTTGAAGGTAGGCAGCGGAGCGGGCCGTGGCACGCCCCGGGACTAAATCAGACCGCGGGCGCGGCGGATCTGCTCGACCGTCTTGTTGTACTCGATGTCGAAGGCGCTCGTGCCTTCCTGCAGGTGCTTCAGCCGCGAGCGGGCCTCCCGGTCGATCTCGTCGTCGACGTCCAGGTGCTTCTTCATGCCCTGGAACATCTTCTGACGCAGCACGTTGTCGGGGGAGTAGACCTCCTCGACGTTCCGGCTGATGAGGAGGAACTCAATCATCTGGTTGATGACGTACTCGATGCCCTCGTCCCCCATCTTGAAGCCGCGCACGTCCGCCATCTCGCGCTTCACCTGGTTGAACTTGGAGTAGTCATATCCCCGACGCTCCAGGGCCTCGCGCGTCGCCTGGTTCACACGCTCTTCGTTGGCGAGGTACTCGCGCATGATGGCGGAGAGATCCATCTCGGCGTCGGCCACGCGCATCGGCTCCACCTCGATGTCCCCGTCCTGCATGAGCTGCTGAATGGCCTCGCGCGAGATGATCGGGATCACCTTCGGATACAGCCTCATGTCGGTCCCTCGTCCTCTTCAAACGTGCTCGGATCTTCAACCGCTATAAATCAGCGCCGAGCATGGTCGCAATGAAAAACCCTAGGAACGTCGCGGGTTCCAGCGGCCAGTCCCCCCGGCGTCCGAAGCGGAACTTAATCATGCCGCACCGGGTGGCGACCCTCCATCCGCTTTTTCATGCACGGGTTCGGAAGCGTCATCCAGGGACGCCTCGCGCACGGGGTCCTCGGTGTCGTCCTCGGGGTCGCCATGCAGGCCCGCGTGGACGCGCTCGGCCATCGCCGGGCCCACGACCTCGGTCAGCTCCTCGATGCTGGCCTCCCCCACCCGCTTGAGGGAACCGAAGTGGCGCAGCAACATCTTCCGCCGGCCTTCGCCCACGCCGGGAATGTCCTCCAGCGCCGAGCGCAAGGAACTCTTGCGCATGGATTTGCCCTGGAAGGTGATGGCGAAGCGGTGGGCTTCGTCCCGCATGCGCGTGAGCATGAACATTTCCGCGGAGTTCTGCGGCAGGACGATGGGGTCCTTTCGGCCCAGGACGAAGACGCGCTCAGGGCTCCTGGCGCTCTCCGCGTCCCGGTCGAAGACGTCCTGGTCGCGGCTCTTGGCCAGGCCCACCACGTCCACGCCCTCCACGCCCAGGTCCTTCATGGCCGCGTGCGCGCTGGCGAGCTGGCCCTTGCCGCCGTCGATGACGAGCAGGTCCGGCAGGTCGTGGTCCTCCAGGCCGCGCTTGAGCCGGCGGGTGATGACCTCGTACATGCTGGCGAAGTCGTCCTGCTTCTGCACCGTCTTGATCTTGTATTTGCGGTAGCGCGACTTGTCCGTCTCCCCGTCCGTCACGGCCACCTGGGACGCCACGATGGAGGAGCTCTGGAAGTGGGAGATGTCGTAGCACTCCATGCGGCGCGGGAAGTTGCGCAGGCCCAGCTTGGACTGGAGCCGTGACAGGACCGTGTCCGTTTCGTCCTTGGTGCGCTTTCGCTCCACGAACGCCTGCTCCGCGTTCTTCACCGCCATGTTCACCAGCTCATGCTTCTCCCCGCGCTTGGGGACGAAGACGCGCACGCGCTCGCCCTTGCGCTCCGTGAGCAGGGCCTCCAGGCCGTCCGTGCCGTCGCCGGGCTCCAGGGGCAGGAGGACCTCCTCCGGCACGAAGCCGCCCTGGTCGTAGTAGAGGTTCACGAACGAGGCGAGCAGCTCGTCGTCCGGGAACTCCTGGCTGCCGAAGGGGAAGGCCTGGCCGCCGTTGAGCCGGCCCTGCCGCACGTGCAGCACGTAGAACAGGATGCGGTCGCCCTCGCGATACAGGGCAAACACGTCCTGGTCCTTGAAGTCCGTGGTGGCCACCTTCTGGCGCTCCAGGCTGCGCTCGATGGCGAGCAACTGGTCGCGCACCCGCGCGGCCTCCTCGAACTTCAGCTCCATGGACGCGCGCTTCATCCGCGCGCGCAGCCCTTCGATGAGCTGCCCCGCCTTGCCCTCCAGGAACATGGCCACCTCGTCCACGCTCTTGCGGTAGTCCTCCGGGGGCACGGGGTGGACGCACGGGGCCGGGCACCGTCCAATCTGGTACAGCAGGCACGGCCGCTTGCGGTTGGCGAGCACGTGGTCCGTGCAGGTGCGCAGGCGGAAGAAGCGGTTGATGAGGCGCAGCGTTTCGCGGATGGCGCCCGCGCTGGAGTACGGGCCGAAGTAGCGCGCGCCGTCCTTCTCGTACTTGCGCACCACCTCCAGCCGGGGGAACGGCTGGGTGCGGTCCAGGCGCAGGGAGATGAACTGCTTGTCGTCCTTGAGCAGGACGTTGAAGCGCGGCTTGTGCTTCTTGATCAGCTCGTTCTCGAGAAGGAGCGCCTCCTTCTCGTTGTGGACGAGCACCGTCTCCAGGTCGCCCAGCATCGTGTCCAGCAGGGACACGAAGACGCGGGTGTCTCCGGAGCGGTTGAAGTAGCTGCGCACGCGGCTGCGCAGGTTGATGGCCTTGCCCACATAGATGATGGTCCCGCGCTTGTCCTTCATCAGGTACACGCCGGGCTCGGTGGGCAGCGCGTCCAGCTTCTCCTGCAGCCGGATGTCCATGGCGGAGGCCCCTAGTTCTTGCGCGAACGCGACCGGGCCGCGGGCTTCGCCGCCCCAGAGGAACCGCTGCCAGACGGGGACGGACGCCCCCGCCCGCGCCCCTTCTTCGGCGTGGTGCCGGGCTGGTCCACGGCCTTGGCCGGCGCGCGCAGGAGCGAACGCGAGGCGGGCTTGAGCCCCAGGTCCATGTCCTTGAGCAGTTGGACGCGGTCGCGGAACTCGGCGGCCTTCTCGAACTGCATCTCGTCCGCGGCCTTGAGCATGTCGGCGGTGAACTCCGCGATGAGGCGCTTGATCTCCTTGGGCTCCAGGAGGTCGTTCTCCCCTTCCGCCGCCATGGGCAGCGCGCCCGCGCCCGCGTCGTAGTCCGGGATGTTCTCCGTGAAGTCGGAGATGTTGCTCTTCACCGTGCGCGGCGTGATGCCGTGCTCCTGGTTGTATGCGCGCTGGATGTCGCGGCGGCGCGCCGTCTCCTCCATGGCGCGCTTCATGGAGTCGGTCATCTGATCCGAATACATGATGACGCGCCCGTTCACGTTGCGCGCCGCGCGGCCAATGGTCTGGATGAGCGACACGTGGCTGCGCAGGAAGCCCTCCTTGTCGGCGTCCAGGATGGCCACGAGCGACACCTCCGGGATGTCCAGGCCTTCACGCAGCAGGTTGATGCCCACGAGCACGTCGAACTCACCCCGGCGCAGGTCGCGGATGATGGCCATGCGCTGGATGGCGTCGATGTCCGAGTGCAGGTAGCGGACCTTCACGCCCACGTCGCTGTAGTACTCGGTGAGGTCCTCCGCCATGCGCTTGGTGAGCGTCGTCACGAGCACGCGCTCGTTGCGCGACACGCGCACGCGGACCTCTTCCAGCAGGTCATCCACCTGGTTGCCCGCGGGGCGCGTCTCCACCTCCGGGTCGGTCAGGCCGGTGGGGCGGATGATCTGCTCCACCACCACGCCCTTGGACTTCTGCAGCTCGTACTCGGCGGGGGTCGCGGAGACGAAGACGGCCTGGGGGACCATCTCCTCGAACTCGGTGAACTTCAGCGGCCGGTTGTCCAGGGCGCTGGGCATGCGGAAGCCGAAGTTGACCAGCGTCTCCTTGCGGGCGCGGTCGCCGCGGTACATGGCGCCAATCTGGGACACCGTCTGGTGGCTCTCGTCGATGAGGACCAGCAGGTCGCGCGGGAAGTAGTCGATGAGGCACGGGGCCGGCTCTCCCGGCGCGCGTCCGGTGAAGTGGCGCGAGTAGTTCTCGATGCCGTTGCAGTAGCCGACCTGTTCGATCATCTCCAGGTCGAACATGGTGCGCTGCTCCAGCCGCTGCGCCTCCAGCAGCTTGCCCTCCGCCTTGAACTTCTGGAGCTGTTCGGCCAGCTCCTCGCGGATGGTGCGCATGGCGTTCTGGCGCGCGTCCGCGCCGGCGACGTAGTGGCTGGCGGGGAAGATGACGATCTTCTCCAACTGGCCCAGCGTCTGGCCGCGCAGCGGGTCGAACTCGGTGATGCGCTCCACCTCGTCGCCAAAGAAGCTGACGCGCACGGCGCGCTCTTCCTCGTAGGCGGGGAACACCTCCACGGTGTCGCCGCGGGCGCGGAAGGTGCCGCGGTGGAAGTCCAGGTCGTTGCGCTCGTACTGGGCCTCCACCAGCTTGCGCATGAAGCCGTCGCGGCCCATCTCCTCGCCCACGGCGGCGCGGATGGCCAGGTCCACGTAGCTGCGCGCGGCGCCCAGGCCGTAGATGCAGGACACGCTGGCCACGATGATGACGTCGTTGCGGGTGCGCAGGCTGTGCGTCGCCGAGTGGCGCATCCGCTCGATGTTGTCGTTGATGGACGAGTCCTTCTCGATGAAGGTGTCCGTCGACGGGACGTAGGCCTCGGGCTGGTAGTAGTCGTAGTACGAGACGAAGTACTCGACGGCGTTGTTCGGGAAGAGCGCCTTGAACTCGCCGTAGAGCTGCGCGGCCAGCGTCTTGTTGTGCGCGATGACCAGCGCCGGCCGTTTCACGTTGGCGATGAGGTTCGCCATCGTGAACGTCTTCCCCGAGCCGGTGACGCCCAGGAGGGTCTGGTAGCGGTCGCCGCGCAGCAGGCCCTCGGTCAGCTCCCCAATGGCCCTTGGCTGGTCGCCCTGCGGCTTGTGCTCACTGACGATTTCGAAGTCCGGCATGGAGGACAGATCTAACATCCCCGCTGCCTGTGTACTGAACATTCGTGCACGTCCGTCCGGCAAAGGACGGGGCGCCCCCCTACTTCGCGGCCGGGGCCTTCATCGCCTCCAGGGACTTCAGGCGAGCGGCCTCGAATTCGTCGCCCTTGTTCCACGCGGGCAGCTCCGGGGCCTTCGCCACCTGGGCGCCCACGAGGAAGAAGAGCCGGGTGTCCTCCACGGCGCCGGACAGGTCCCACTCCGGGCGGACCTCGTCGGAGGGCTGGTGGTAGTGCTTCGCCTCCCACTGGCCGCGCTGCTGCTTGCCCCAGCCCTCCGGCCGGCCGATGAAGTCCATGCCGCTGCCGAAGTAGGCGGCGGGAATGCCCTGCCGCGCGAAGTTGAATTGATCCGAGCGGTAGAAGAACCCGCGGTCGGAGAGCTGATCCGCCTTCACCGTGCGCCCCTGCGTCTTCGCCATCGCGGTGACGTAGGTGTCCAGGGAGGACTTGCCCAGGCCGATGACGGTGATGTCGCGCGTGCGGCCCAGCACGTTGCCGCCGTCCACGTTGATGTTCGCGGCGATGCGGCCCGGGGGCACGGGCGGATGCGCCGCGAGGTACGCGGAGCCCAGCAGGCCGTACTCCTCCGCAGCCACCGCGGCGAAGAGGATGGAGCGGCGCGGAGGCGTGGGCAGCGCGGTGAAGGCGCGGGCCACGGACAGCATCGAGGCCACGCCGGCCGCGTTGTCCAGCGCGCCGTTGTAGATGACGTCCTCGCCGGGCTTGCCGTCGTCCTTCTTGCCCAGGTGATCATGGTGCGCGCTGTAGAGAACCACCTGCTTCGCCAACGTGGGATCGCTTCCGGGCAGCAGGCCCAGCACGTTCGCGGTGGGCCGGCGGCGCACCTCGTTGGACAGGCGCAGGGACAGCGTCACGCCCAGCGGCACCGGGCGGAAGTCGCGCTTCTGGGCGGCGGCGCGCAGCGCGTCCAGGTCCTGCCCCGCGAGCTTCATCACCTGCTTCGAGGCGTCCTCGGTGGTCCACGCCTTCACCTGGAGGCGGGGCGCGTCCCCCGCGGGCAGCTCGAACTGCTCGCCGGTCCACGACGTGCGCACCACCTGCCACGGATAGCCCGCGCTGGGCGTGGTGTGGATGATGATGGCGCCCGCCGCGCCCGTCTTCGCCGCCTGCTCGTATTTGTAATCCCAGCGGCCGTACCAGAGGCGCGTCTTGCCGGCGAAGAGGCGCGGGTCGTCCTCCGGATCATTGTTGAGGATGACCAGCGTCTTGCCCTTCAGGTCCGCGCCCTTGAAGTCATCCCACTGGTACTCCGGCGCGACGATGCCGTAGCCCACGAACACCAGCTCGGATGCGTCCAGGGTCGCCTCCGGGGCCTGCACGCCGGACACGGCGATGAAGTCCTCGCGCGGCTGGAGCTCCACGCGGCCCGCCTTCGTCTGGAAGGTCATGGGGCCCGGACGGCTGTGGATGCCCATCAGGTCGAAGCGCTGGAGGTAGCCGCCGTCCTCCGCGCCCGGCTTGAGGCCCAGGGCTTCGAACTGCGTGGCGATGTACTCCTGCGCCAGCGCGTCGCCGCGCGTGCCGGGGCCTCGGCCCTCCAGCAGGTCGCTCGCGAGGAAGCGCACGTGCGCGCGCAGGAGGTCCGCGGTGATGGCCTGTTCGGCCGTCTTCTCCTGCGGCGTGACGGTGGGCACGCCCGCCGCCAGGACGGGCACCGGGCCCAGGGAGCACAGCGAGACGAACAGCGCTGGGAGGAGCCTCATGGGCCTGAGTGCGTAGCATGGCCGCACGGGCGCCCCCAGCGGGTTTTCAGGAGGCTGTCGCCGCCACCTTCCAGGAGGTGCCAGCAGGCGTGTCCATGATGTCCACGCCCAGGGCCTTGAGGGCGCCTCGCACCTGGTCCGCCCTGGCGAAGTCCTTCGCGGCGCGCGCGGCGGTCCGCTCGGAGAGCAGCCGCTCCACCTCCGCCACGTCGATGCCGCGCTCACGCACCGCGCGGTCGCGGCGGCGCAGCAGCCACGCGCCCGGGTCGTCCTCGAAGAGGCCCAGGACGCGGGACGTCTCACGCACCTGCTCGCGCAGGGCCTGGAGCGTGCGGCCCACCAACGGCTTGTCCTTCACGGGCGGCTTGTCGGTGAGCTCGTTCATGAAGCCGAAGAGCCCGGACAGCGCGCCCAGCGCGCCCGCAGTGTTGAAGTCGTCGTCCATGGCGGACTCGAACTCCGTGAGGAAGCGCGCGGGGTCGCCGTGCAGCGGGCCCTTGCCGAAGTCCTTGCCCGCCACGCGCTCGTCCACCTTGCGCAGCGTTTCGTAGAAGTACTCCATGCGCCCTTCGGCGTCCTGGAGCGCCTTCTCCCCGAAGTTGAGCGGGTGGCGGTAGTGCGTGGAGAGGAAGAAGAAGCGCAGGGCCTCCGCGTCCACCTTGGCGAGCGCGTCGCGCAGGCGCACCACGTTGCCCAGCGACTTGGACATCTTCGCGCCTTCCAGGTCCAGGAAGCCGCAGTGCATCCAGTACTTCGCCATCGTCTGGCCGGTGGCGGACTCGCTCTGGGCGATCTCGTTCTCGTGGTGGGGGAAGATGAGGTCCAGGGCCCCGCCGTGGATGTCGAGCGTGCGGCCCAGGAACTTCTCGCTCATTGCGGAGCACTCGATGTGCCAGCCCGGGCGGCCCTTGCCCCAGGGGCTGTCCCACGACGGCTCACCGGGCTTCGCCGCCTTCCACAGCGCGAAGTCCAGCGGCTGGTGCTTGAGGTCGCCGGGCTGCACGCGCTCGCCCTGGCACAGGTCGTCCAGGTTGCGCTTGGACAGCTTCGCGTAGTCTTCGTCCTTGTCGACGGCGAAGTACACGTCGCCCTTCGCCTCGTAGGCGTAGCCCTTGTCCACGAGCGTCTGGATGAGAGCGACGATCTCCGGGATGGTCTCGCTCACGCGCGGGGACACGTCCGGTTCGCGCAGGTGCAGCGCGCGGGCGTCGTCGCGGAAGGCCTCCACGAAGCGCGAGGCCAGGTCCACCGGCGCCTCGCCCGTCTCGTGCGCGGCCTTGATGATCTTGTCGTCGACGTCCGTGTAGTTGCGCACGTACGTCACCTTGAAGCCCCGGTAGCGCAGGTAGCGGACCACCACGTCGAACGACGTGAAGGTGCGCGCGTTCCCGATATGAATGTAGCTGTAGACCGTGGGCCCACAGACGTAGACCTTCACTTCGCCGGGCACGAGCGGCTCCAGCGGCTCCTTCTGCATGGACATCGTGTTGAAGAGCCGGATGGATGGGGGGGCCACGGTGGAAGGTCCTCCTTTGGGAGCAGGGCGGGCGCGGCACTTGCGCAACGCGATACACACTCTAGGATCCCGGGTCCCACACAGGCCAGCACTTGGCGTTGGAAGCGTCGGATAGGGAGAATCGCCGCATGGCTCCGCCGAATCCGAAGCGTCCGCCGCGCCCTCCCCGCCCTCCCGGGCAGCAGGCGTCTTCGGACGACCCCTCGGAGGAGCTCCCGTTCGACGACGACGAGGTGGCGCCCCTGCAGGCGGATGATCCTCGCCCGCAGCGCGTGCCCCAGTATCCGGCGGGTCCCCGGAAGGCGAAGCGGCGGGGGCCGGGTGAGCGCAGCCGGTCCGACCGCGAGCTGACGCCCCGGTATGACT
This sequence comes from Corallococcus sp. AS-1-12, assembly GCF_020036995.1. Taxonomy (NCBI): domain Bacteria; kingdom Pseudomonadati; phylum Myxococcota; class Myxococcia; order Myxococcales; family Myxococcaceae; genus Corallococcus; species Corallococcus sp. AS-1-12. Next base: position 10,166 of record NZ_JAIQDD010000059.1, read on the forward strand.
GGGCGATGGAGTATTCGGATCCGGGCCTGACGCCCGCGTTCGTGTACGTGGAGCGCGGGCCGGGCGCCGGGCAGCTCGTGCCCCTGCGCCAGGGATCCATCACGCTGGGGCGGTCCTCCACGTCGGACCTGCGGCTCCAGCATGCGTCCATCAGCCGGCGCCATGCGCAACTGACCCGGCGGGGCAATGTCTTCATGGTGCGCGACCTGGGCAGCCAGAACGGCACCTTCGTCAACCGCCTGCGCATCAAGGGCGAGGTGGAGATCAAGCCCGGGGATGAGCTGAGCCTGGGCAACGCGACCCTGCGGCTGCGCGGTCCGGGGGCCGGGCCGACGGCGAGCCGGACGTCGCTGGAGCCGCTGCTGTCTCGCACGGCGAAGCGACCGCTGAATGGCGTCGCCGTGGCGGTGGCCGCGGCGGTCGTGGGCTCCGCGGTCGCGGCGTTGATCAGCGTGGTGGCCATGCGGATGGGGGAGCGGGCTCCCGCGCGGACTCCAGCGGAGGGCGCGCCCACGAAGGCCCCTGGGACTCCGGCGGCGCCCGCGAACGACGCCCGGGAGACCGAGGCGGCGGCGTCCGCGAAGGAGGCGTCCATCGTCGGAGAGGAGGCGCCCGCGAAGGCCGCCTCGCCCAGCGCGACGGATGCGGCTCCTGACGTTCGTGAGCACGCCGCGTCTGGCGCTGGCGGAGCGACGAAGCTCAGCGCGGCGGATGTCGCTCGTGGCCTGCGTCCGGGCGCGCCGGCGACCGTGGACGGGACGACGGGCGCGGCGAAGGTCCTCAGCGCTTCGGACATCGCGCGACGGGTTCAGTCGGATCAGGTGTCCCCGAGCGCCTCGGACATCGCGCGACGGGTTCAGTCGGGCCAGGCGTCCCCAAACGCCTCGGACATCGCGCGACGGGTTCAATCGAGTCAGGCGGCCCCAAGTGCCTCGGACATCGCTCTCGGCGCGCACGCGAGCACGGTTGCGACGTCCAGGGACGCGGAGCCAGGCGCACGGGAGGTCGCGAAGGGCGCGGGGACCACGAAGGCGGGTGAACCCCATCCAGACGCTTCGGGCGCGGGTCTCGTCGTTGCCGCTTCCGGGCGGAAGGCCTTGTCCTCGGCCGAGCCGTCAGGGCCTCCGGACGAGCGCCAGCGCGCGGACATCCTCGCTCGCTATGAGTCCGGTGACGTCGCCGGAGCGTTGGCCCAGGCGAAGCGCGCGAACCTCACGCCCCTGGTGCAGCAGCTCACCCGCTTCCAGACCGCCGAGACCGCGGCCCGGACCGCCCTGGCGCAGCAGGACCGCACCCGGGCGATCGACGCACTCAGCGCCGCCGTGCGGGCGGACCAGGAGCTGTCCCAGGGATGGAGCCGCCAGGGAGTCGGACTCCGCCGCCAACTCGCCGGGCTGTATGTGCGCACGGGCCAGGACGCCGTTCGGGCTCAGCGCTTCGCCGACGCCCGAGCGGCCTTCACCGCCGCGCTCCAGCACGACGCCGACAACAGCGAGGCCCGCTCACAGCTCGCGGCGCTCGAAACGCAGGCGCCCTGATTCAGCGGTCCCGCCGGGCTCCACGGAGGCGGGCCATTGCGACTGGCAATTCGGGCGCCAGCGCCCTCCCCCGATGCAGTTCTCCGAAACCGACAGTCGGACAACTTTTCTGGGCTCGGCTGGGGCAGAGGCCATCCGGCCGCAGGCGTCCAAACTTGTCCGACAGTCGGACAACGCTTCTGGGCTCGGCTGGGGCGGAGGTCCTGGCCTTGAGGCTTCAAAACCTGTCTGACAGTCGGACAGCTTTCTTGGGCTTGGCTGGGGCGGAGGCCCTCCGACCTCATGAGTCCAAACTTGTCCGACCGTCGGACAACTCTTCTGGGCCCGGCTGACAGCGTAGCTCAGTGGGGCTGAGCAACTGGGTAGCCGCAGTGAGAGAACCAGCCTGCGGCGTCCCTGGGCGTGAGT